>JAYWIE010000410.1:0-9317 GCA_043789155.1 Rubricoccaceae bacterium
GTGCCTGCGCATCGAGGCGCTGCTGCAAGAGGCTGGGGAAGCTTTGGGCGGCGGGCAGGCCGTGGCCCGCCGTGAGGCTGTCGCCGAAGAAGAGGACGACGACCGAGTCGCTGGCGGCGTCGGCGCGCGGCGAGGTCGCGCGGGCGACCAGCGGCGCGGTCGCGGGCGCGGCGGGCGCGTCGGGTGCGTCGGTGCAGCCGGCGGCGAGGAGCGGGAGCATCAGCAGGAGGCGGCGCATCGGAGACGGGGGCGGTTTCGGATTGAAGCGGACGGCCGGCGTCCTGTTCCGCCGCCGCGGTGCGCACGGCGTGGAGACGGCGGGCAGCGCGAACACGGCGCACGGGCGCGCGGTACGGCGGCGTTCCCCCGCGCCCGCTCCGCGACACCATGCCCGACCCCGTCCTCGCCGTCCACGACCTCACCAAGACGTTCGCCTCGGGCGGCCGCGCGCTGACCGTGCTCGACGGCGTCACGTTCGGCGTCGCGCCTGGCGCGACGTGCGCCATCGTCGGGCCGTCGGGCTCGGGCAAGACGACGCTGCTCGGGCTGTGCGCCGGCCTCGACCGCCCGACGCGCGGCACCGTCACGCTCGACGGGACGCCGCTCGGCCCGCTGTCCGAGGACGAGCGCGCCGCGCTGCGCGCGCGCTCGGTCGGGTTCGTGTTCCAGAACTTCCGCCTGCTGCCGAGCCTCACGGCCCGCGAGAACGTCGCGCTCCCGCTCGACCTGCGCGGCGCGGCCGGCGCGCGCGAGGCGGCCGAGGCGCTCCTTGAGCGCGTCGGCCTCGCCGACCGCGCGACGCACTACCCGAGCCAGCTCTCGGGCGGCGAGCAGCAGCGCGTCGCGCTCGCGCGCGCCTTCGCCGGCCGCCCGCGCCTGCTCTTCGCCGACGAGCCGACGGGCAACCTCGACGCCGAGACCGGCGCGACCGTCGAGGCGCTGCTGTTCGAGCTCAACCGCGAGGCCGGCACGGCCCTCGTCGTCGTCACCCACGACCCGGACCTCGCCGCGCGCTGCGGCCAGACGATCCGGATGCGCGGCGGGCGGGTCGTGGAGGACGTGGACCGGCCTATCCTGCAAAATGCGGTTTAAGGTTTAATGTTTGACGTAACACCATTCACATTAAACCTTAGACATTAAACCATGCCGTTCCTCCCCCGCCTCGCCTGGCGCGACAGCCGCGGGGCCCGCCGCCGCCTCGTGCTCTACGTCTCCGCGATGGCGCTCGGCGTGGCCGCGCTCGTCGCGATCCGCTCGTTCGGCGTCAACCTCTCGCGCGCCGTGGACGCGCAGGCCCGCGACGTCTTCGGCTCCGACGTGCAGCTGCGCCGCAGCGCGCCGTTCACGCCCGCCAACGACGCCCTGCTGGACTCGGTCACGACCGAGACCGGAGCCGCGATCCTTCGCGAGGCTACGTTCCCGTCGATGGCCCGCTTCCCTGCTGCCGGGCAGGGCGAGGGCCGCGCGCGGCTCGGACAGGTCCGCGCGCTCGACGGCCCGTTCCCGCTCTACGGGCAGGCCGAGACGACGCCCGCCGACGCCTTCGAGCGCCAGCGCAGTTCCGGTCCAGACGGCGGCGGCGCGCTCGTCGACGCGACGCTGATGCTCCAGATGGAGGCCGAGGTCGGCGACTCGGTCCAGGTCGGCGGGCGCACCTACGCCATCGTCGGGCGCGTCGACGGCGTGCCGGGGCAGACCGACGTCGCGGCGCTCGTCGGGCCGCGCGTCTACCTGCCGCTGGCGAGCCTGGACTCGACGCTGCTCGGCTTCGGCAGCCGCGCCCGCTACATCGCCGCCCTCCGCCTGCCGGACCCGGCCGTGCTGCCGGACCTCGCGCCGCGCCTGACGGCGGCCGGGCTGCGCGTCGAGACCGCGGGCGAGGACCAGCAGCAGATCAACGAGGCCTCGGGCTACCTCACGCGCTTCCTGTCGCTCGTCGGCTTCGTGGCCCTCCTGCTGGGCGGCGTCGGCGTGGCGTCGAGCATCAGCGTCTACGTGAAGGAGAAGGCCGAAACCGTTGCGACGCTTCGGTGCCTCGGGCTGTCGTCGGGTCGGGTGCTCGCCGTCTACGCGATGCAGGCGCTCGCGCTCGGGCTCGTCGGGGCTACGGTCGGGGTCCTGCTCGGCATCGGCGTGCAGCGGCTGCTGCCGCTCGTGCTCGCCGGCTTCCTGCCGGTGAGCGTGAGCAACCGCGTCGTCCCGAGCGCGCTTCTGGAAGGCGCGGGCGTGGGCGTCGTGGCGTCCGTGCTCTTCGCGATGTGGCCGCTCGCGGGCGTGCGCCGCGTGCCGCCGCTGCGCGCGATCCGCGCCGACGCCGAGGCCCGCGGCGTGGACCTGCTCCAGCTGTTCGTCGGGCTCCTGCTCGTCGCCGCGGTCTCCGGCTTCGCCTTCCTCCAGACGCGCGACATCCGCGCGACGGCCGGCTTCGTCGGCGGGACGGCGGCGGTCTTCGGGCTGCTCGCGCTCGCGTCCGTCGGCGTGCGCGGCCTCGTGCGGCGGCTCGCGCCGCGCGGCCTGCCGTGGGCGTGGCGGCAGGGCCTCGCGAACCTCCACGCGCCCGGCAACCAGACGCTCGTGCTGACGGTGACGCTCGGGCTCGGCGTGTTCCTGGTGCTCGCGCTCGCGCTCGTGCAGACGTCCGTGCTGTCGCGCATCTCGATCCCCGGCACGGGCAGCGGGGCGGCCGGCGGACCGGACGTCGTGCTGTTCGACGTCCAACCGGACCAGCGGGACTCGCTGCGCGCGCTCGTCGAGCGGCAGGGCCTGCCGGTGCTCGGCGAGGTCCCGATCGTCACGATGCGCATCGCCGCGCTCGACGGCGTCCGCACGGATTCGCTGCTCGCCGACTCCCTCGCGACGTCGTCCGGCCGCCCCGGCGATACCGGCGGTGCCGACGGCGGCGGCCCGCCGCGGTGGGCGCTCGCCCGCGAGTACCGCTCGACCTACCGCTCGGCGCTCGTCCCGACCGAGACCGTCACGGCCGGCACGTTCGAGGGCACCGTCGCCCCGGACGCCGCCGTCGTGCCGGTCTCGATCGAGGCCGACCTCGCGGCCGACCTCGGCATCGGCGTCGGGAGCGCGGTGACGTGGGACGTCGGCGGGGTCGAGGTCGCGAGCCGTGTCACGAGCCTCCGGAAGGTCGACTGGGCACAGGTGCAGCCCAACTTCTTCGCCGTCTTCCCGGCCGGCCCGCTCGACGCGGCCCCGCAGACGGGCGTGATGCTGACGCGCGCGGGCAGCCCCGAGGCGTCGGCGCGCATCCAGAGCGCCGTCGTCGAGGCGTACCCCAACGTCTCCGCCGTCGACGTCCGCCTCGTGCTGGACCTGCTCGACGGCGTGATCTCGCAGGTCGCGGACGTGCTGCGGTTTATGGCGCTCTTCGCCGTCATCACGGGCCTGATCGTGCTCGCCGGGGCCGTCCGCGTGGCCCTTGCGCAGCGGACGCGCGAGGCCGTCCTGCTGCGCACGATGGGCGCGAGCCGCGCGCAGGTGCGGCGCACGCTCGTCGCCGAGTACGCCCTGCTCGGCGCGCTCGGCGCGCTCACCGGCGGCGTCCTCGCCGTCGGCGGGGCGTACGCGCTGGCGCGCTTCGCGTTCAAGATCCCGTTCGTGCTGGACCCGACGTGGCTCGCGGCCGCGCTCGTCGCCGTGCCGCTGCTGACGGCGCTCGTCGGGCTCGCCGGCAGCCGCGCCGCGCTCTCGCGCCCGCCGCTCGACGTGCTCCGGGCGGAGGAGTAGCGCCGGAGCCGCCCGTCTGCCGTCCGCGAAGAGACGGCGGAAGCGGTGCGCCGTCGCGAGACGGCCGGAGGAGGCGTCTAGCTTGCCCCCCCTCGCCGCGCCCGCCCATGGCCCCCACCCGCCCCTCGATCCCCGACCTCGACGTCGTCCTGACGGTCCGCAACCCGCAGCGGCCGGGCATGATCGGCCGCTTCCTGACGGCCCTCGGCGACCGCGGCGCGCTCGTCGGCAACATCGAGACCGTCTTCGTCGGCCGGGACCACTTCGTGCGCCAGATCGGCATCACGGTCTTCGACGAGGACCACCTCGCCGAGCTGCTCGCCGCCGTCGCCGACGAGACCGAGAGCGAGGTCACGGACGTCAAGGACGTCGTGTTCGAGCGCCACCTCGGCGGCAAGATCCGCTCGGGCCGCACGACGGCCGTCGAGACGCTCGAGGACCTCCGGACGCTCTACACGCCCGGCGTCGCGCGCGTCTGCCGCGCCATCGAGCGCGACCCCGCCCTCGCGCGGCGCTACACGGCCGTCGGCCAGACCGTCGGCGTGTTCACCAACGGCACGCGCGTGCTCGGGCTCGGCGACATCGGCCCGCTCGCGTCGCTGCCGGTGATGGAGGGCAAGGCCGTCCTCTACGACCGCTTCGTCGGCCTCAGCGCCGTCCCGATCCTCGTCGACACGAAAGACCCGCAGGAGTTCGTCGACACCGTCTGTCGCGTCGCGCCGACGTTCGGCGGCATCCACCTCGAGGACATCCGGACGCCGGACTGCTTCTGGATTGAGGACGAGCTCGTCCGCCGCCTCGGCAAGCCCGTCATGCACGACGACCAGCACGGCACGGCGACGGTCCTGCTCGCGGCCGTGCTCTCGGCGCTGCGCCACATCGGGCAGCCCGAGCGCCGCGACCTGCTGTGCGTCCAGGTCGGGCTCGGCGCGGCCGGCCTGGCCATCGCGAGCCTGCTCATGCACGCCGGCTTCCCGGTCGTCGGCGTGGACCCGTCCCAGGAGGCGCGCGAGCGGCTCGAGCGCCGCGGCGGGCGCACGTCGCCGGACCTGCTGGCCGCCGCCGCCTCGGCCGACATCCTCATCGCGACCACGGGCGTCGTCGGGCTCGTCACGCCGGCCATGATCCGGCCGGGCCAGGTCGTGCTCGCGCTCTCGAACCCGGTCCCGGAGATCACGCCGGAGCAGGCCCTCGCCGCCGGAGCCGTCTTCGCCGCCGACGGCCGCTCGGTCAACAACGCGCTCGCGTTCCCGGGCCTGTTCAAGGCCGCGCTCGACGTCGGCGCGCCGGCGATCACGGCGGCGATGAAGGTGGCCGCGGCCGAGGCGATCTCGCGCCTCGCCCCGCCGGGCGAGCTCGTCCCGAGCCCGTTCCACCCGCGCGTGCACACGGACGTCGTGGAGGCCGTCCGGAAGGCGGCGTAGACTCCGCGGACATCGCAGGGGCATCGGACGTCGCGGAGGCATCTGACGTCACTGTAGGGGCACAGCATGCTGTGCCCCTACGATTTGGGCCGGGCGGGACGTCATGGATGTCGGGGGACAGCGCGGACGTCGGGGGCTATTGGACTGCCTGTTTTTACCTAGATGCAATAACGGTCAACTCGTTCGACCGGACGCTTTCCCCAAACCTTGGATTGGGTAGCCTCCCGCCCGGCGCTATTCTCATCGTCCGGCGCGGTAGCTCAGCTGGTTAGAGCGTAGGATTCATAGCCCTAAGGTCGGGAGTTCAAATCTCCCCCGCGCCACTCGATTTTCGGTGTTTCTGGTCGATAGTGGGGACCATGCCTCATCTCCCAATGCCCTACTCGGACCCCGAGAAACAGAAGGAGAACCGTCGGAAGTATTACCTCGCCAATCGCGAGAAGGCGCTCGCCCAGATGGCGATCTGGCGGGCAGCCAACCCTGAGCGGCACGCGGCGGCGCGGCGGCGGTCCGACCTCTGGCTCTCATACGGTCTCACGCCCGAGGCGCACCAGGCCATGCACGATAGCCAGGGAGGCGCCTGCGCGATCTGCGGATCCACAGGCGGCGCGCGGGCGCTGCACGTCGATCACGACCACGCGACGGGGAGAGTCCGGGGGCTTCTCTGCAACACGTGCAACCGGTGCCTCGGCCTGCTCAAGGATGATGCGGACGTGCTCCGGTCGGCCATCGCGTACCTCGAACGGGCTGTCGCCTGAGCCGGCGGGATTGAAACCCGCCCCCGTCCTCCGTGCGCATCCTCTCGAACGACTTCGGCGGCTACCCGTACCCCGCACAGCTCGCGCGCGAGCTCGCCCGGCGCGGCCACGACGTCCTCCACACGCACTGCGCCTCGCTCACGACGACGCCCGGCGGCGCGACGGCCCCGCGCGCGGACGACCCGGCGGGCTTCGAGACGCGCGGGCTCGCCCTCGCCCGGCCGCTCGAGAAGTACAACTTCGGCCGCCGCTTCCTGCAGGAGCGCGAGTACGGCCGCCTCGTCTCGGCCGCCGCGCGCGGCTTCCGGCCCGACGTCGTGCTCTCGGCCAACACGCCGCTCGACGCGCAGGCGATACTCCTCGCCGAGACGCGGCGGCAGCGCGCGCGCTTCGTCTTCTGGCTCCAGGACATCATTGGCATCGCCGCCGAGCGCATCCTCAGAGACAAGATCCCGGTCGCCGGCGCGCTCGTCGGGCGGCACTACGTGCGCCTCGAGGCGCGGATGCTGCGCGAGGCGGACCACGTCGTGAACATCACCGACGACTTCGCGCCGATCCTGCGCGGCTGGGGCGTGCCGGACGCCCGCATGACGACGGTCGAGAACTGGGCCCCGGTCGAGGAGCTGCCGCTCGCCGACCCGGCCGGCGCGTGGGCGCGCGAGACCGGCCTCGACCGCGACTTCGTCTTCCTCTACGCCGGCACGCTCGCGCTGAAGCACAACCCGGACCTGCTGCTCGGCCTCGCCGTCGCCACGCAGGGCCGCACCGTCGAGGGCCGCCCGGTCCGCGTCGTCGTGCTCTCGCAGGGGCCCGGGGCCGACTACCTCCGCGCCGAGGCGGCCGCGCGCGGCCTCCAGACCCTCGACGTCCGCGGCTTCAAGCCGTTCTCGGAGATGCCCGAGGCCATGGCCGCGGCCGACGTGCTCGTGGCCGTGCTCGAGCCCGACGCCGGCGTCTTCTCGGTCCCGTCGAAGGTGCTCGCGTACCTCTGTGGCGGCCGGCCGCTCCTGCTCGCGGTCCCGCCCGAGAACCTCGCCGCGCGCATCGTCGCCCGCGAGGCGGCCGGGCTCGTCGTGCCGCCGGACGACGCCGCGGGCTTCCTCGCGCACGCCGAGACGCTGATGGAGCGGAGCGATCTTCGGGACGCGATGGGCCGCAACGCCCGCGCCTACGCTGAGACGGCGTTCCCCATCGCCGCCATCGCCGACCGGATGGAGGCCGTCCTGGAACAGACGGTTTAAGGTTTAACGTTTAAGGAGCAACATCTCTGAAACAAAAACTTCAAACCTCAAACATTAAACCGCATTTCGCATGCCGTCTCTCCTCGTCACCGGCTCGTCCGGCCTCATCGGCTCCGCCGTCACCGAGCACTTCATCGACGCCGGCTGGACCGTCCACGGCCTCGACAACAACCAGCGGGCCGTGTTCTTCGGGCCGGAGGGCGACACGCGCTGGAACCAGAAGCGCCTCGAAGACACGCACCAGGGCGCGTTCCGGCACCACGAGCTCGACGTCCGCGACCGCGACGGCGTGCTCGCGCTGCTCGCCGAGGTCCGGCCGGACGCCGTCGTCCACGCCGCGGCGCAGCCGTCGCACGACCGCGCGGCCGCGATCCCGTTCGACGACTTCGACACCAACGCCGTCGGCACGCTGAACCTGCTCGAGGCCACGCGCCGGCACGCGCCCGACGCGCCCTTCGCGCACCTCAGCACGAACAAGGTCTACGGCGACGCGCCCAACGAGATCGCGATGGACGAGCTCGAGACGCGCTTCGACTACGCCGACCCGGCCTTCGCCGACGGCATCCCCGAGACGTTCCGCATCGACCAGTCCAAGCACTCGCTTTTCGGGGCGTCCAAGGTGGCCGCGGACGTGATGGTGCAGGAGTACGGCCGCTACTTCGGCCTCCCGACGTGCGCGCTCCGCGGCGGCTGCCTCACGGGCCCGGCGCACTCGGGCGTCGAGCTGCACGGCTTCCTGAGCTACCTCATCCGGTGCAACGCGACCGGCCGGCCCTACACCGTCTTCGGCTACAAGGGCAAGCAGGTCCGCGACAACATCCACTCGCTGGACGTCGCGCGCTTTATCGAGCGCTTTATCGCCGCCCCGCGCATGGGCGAGGTCTATAACCTCGGCGGCGGCCGCGGCAACTCGGTCTCGATGATGGAGGCGTTCGCCCGCGCCGAGGCGCTCTCGGGCCGCCCGATGAACGCGACGTACACCGACGAGAACCGCTCGGGCGACCACGTCTGCTACATCTCAGACCTCTCGAAGGCGCGCGCGCACTACCCCGGCTGGGACATCACGGTCGGGCTGGACCAGGTCTTCGACGAGATCTACGGCGCGTGGGCCGAGCGCCTCACTGAGGCCGGCTGAGCGCGGTTGTTCTGCCGAGACCCACTCTACAGCGTCATCCTGAGCCCCGTCGAAGGATCTCTGACGAGCGAACCGTTATGCCCGGCAGAGATCCCTCGACGGGGCTCGGGATGACCAGCGCGCGTCTGCCGAGCGCCTCAGGAGAACGACGCCGCGCTTAGCGGTAGAGGATCTCGACGGGCGGGGCCTGCGGCTCGCCGGCGCGGCGCTCAAGCGCCTCCAGGACGGCCGTCGCGAGGGCCTCGAAGGCCTTCGCCGCCGGGCCGTCGGGCTCCCGCAGGACGACCGGGACGCCGGCGTCGCCGGCCTCGCGCGTGGCCTGCTCGAGCGGGATCTCGGCGAGCAGGGGCACGCCGGCCTCCTCGGCCAGCCGCCGCCCGCCGCCCTCGCCGAAGAGCGCGTAGCGGCGCTCCGGCAGGTCCGGCGGCGAGAAGTAGCTCATGTTCTCGGCGACGCCGAGGATCGGCACGTCCACCTGCCCGAACATGGCGACGGCCTTGCGCGCGTCCGCCACGGCGACGGGCTGGGGCGTGGTCACGAGGACGGCCCCGGCGAGCGGCACCGTCTGCACGATCGTGAGCTGGATGTCGCCGGTGCCCGGCGGCAGGTCGAGGATCAGCACGTCGAGCGCGCCCCACGCGGCCTGCCCGAGAAACTGCCGGATCGCGGACGACACCATCGGCCCGCGCCAGATCACGGCGCGGCGGTCGTCCGTCAGGAACCCCATCGAGAGCAGCGAGACGCCGTAGCGCACGAGCGGCACCACTTCGCGTGCGTCGTTGACGCGCGGCTTCTCGTCCGGCGGGACGCCGAACATGAGCGGCACGGACGGCCCGTAGATGTCGGCGTCCATCAGCCCGACGCGCAGGCCGCGGGCCGCGAGCGCGACGGCGAGGTTGGCCGAGACGGTGCTCTTGCCGACGCCGCCCTTGCCGGACGCCACGGCGACGATGTGGGTGACGGCGGAGACGCCGCCGGTGGCCGGCACGGCCTGTGCGCCTGTGGCCGGTGCAGTGGGTGC
>JAYWIE010000411.1:0-2637 GCA_043789155.1 Rubricoccaceae bacterium
AGACCGCGGCGAGCACGGCCGTCCGCACGGCCCACAGCAGCCCGACGAGCAGGCCGGTGATGAGCAGGTCTTCGGTGACCTCGCGCCCGAAGCCGAGCACGCCGTCCGCCGCCCCGACGAGCCGCGCCCAGACGCCCTCGGACGCCGCGGCCGCGCTCGACGCCGCACCCGCCGCGGCGCGCTTCACGCCCGAGACCGAGTCCAGCAGGGCGGTCCGGGCGACGGCGTTCGGCACCGCCGGCACGGCGGCGACCGCCCGCGCGAGCGAGTCGGCCGCCTGCCCGAGCGTGTCCGCCGCGGCCGCGAGCGTGTCGGCGAGCGGGTCCGGCCCGGCGGGCCGGACCGTGTCCGCGACGGCAGTCGAGTCGGGCTGCACCGGTCGCCTAGCGCGCGGCCGCCGCCTCGCCGATGAGGCGCGCCATGCAGTCGGGCGTGAACGACGTGCCGAGCACGACGCGGTTGCCGACGGCGACGCGCGGCGTGCTGATGCCGCCGTCGCGCGACTTGAAGGCGTCGGCGACGGCCGAGGCGTCAGCCTGGACCTGCGCGAGCAGCGGCGCGAGCGCGGCCTGGTCCTGGAGGCGGGCCTGGAAGGCGGCCCCGTCCATCCCGACCGCGTCGAGCGTCTGGACGAGCTCGGGCAGCAGCATGCCCCAGTTCTGGTCCTGCCGGCGGAACATCTCGGCGACGAGCGGGAGGTACTTGCCCTCGGGCTGCGACGCCTTGAGCGCCATCACCTGCGCCACGGACTCGTTGCGGAGCGGGTACGGGATGAGGTAGAACCGGACCCGGCCGGCCTCGGCGGCCAGGATCGGCGCGAGGACCTCGCCGAGATCGCGGCAGTGCGGGCAGTTGGGGTCGAAGATCTCGATGACCGGCACGGCCGCGGCGTCCGCGGAGCCCTCGTAGGGGCCGCTCGTGAGCTGCGCCAGGTCGGCGATGGGCGCGATGTTAGGGTCGAAGCCGCACGTCTCGCCCGCGGGCGGGGTCGTGCCGGTGAGGGCGGCCGTCGGGCTCGTCGCCGGCGGGAGCGCGCCCGGCGTCGCGCCCGGCGTCGCGGTCTGGGCAGGCGCGCCGGAGCGGCCCGCCCACGCGATGTCGGCGACGGCGAGGAGCGCGAACAGGCCGAGCAGGGGCGCATACGGCCGCAGCGCGGCCCCGACGCTGCGGGGCGCGGCGGCGCGCGTGGGCGAGGCGGCGGGCCCGCGCACGCGGCGCGCTTCAGCGAGGTGCATCGCGAACAGGAGCAGGGTGAAGGCGTGGGACGTCAGGCAGAGCGCGCAGACGTGCCCGATCACGCCGAACATGACGTAGACGAAGTAGGCCGCGAATGCGACGCCGACGGCCGACGCGGCGAACGACGCGGCGCGGAGCCGGTCGCTCGCGGTGACGGAGTACGCGAGGCGCAGCCCGACGATGAGCGCGTAGAAGACGAAGCCCCACACGATGTTGGACACGCCGAGGATCGTGCTGTACGGCCCCTGCGTGACCTCGGCGCAGCCCGACGTCTCGGCCGGCGCGGTGGGGTCGTAGGTGACGGCGGCCGTCGCGAGGCCGCTGCACCCGTTGGCGAAGCCGTTGCTCTCCTGAAGCTTGAGGTGCGTCACGACGAGCGCCCCGCAGAGCGCGGCGGCGACGATGAGGAGCCGCAGCAGGGCGGTCTGGGCGGGGAGAACCATGGCGTCGGGGGCAGGGAGGCGGGGCGCGGTCGGAACGGGGATCGGGTTCCCGCTCGCGTGTGCCGGCGGGCAAGCTACGCCGGCAATCGCCATGCCGAACGCCGACGCCGGAGCGGACATCGGGGCGGACGTCGGAGCGGACGTCGGGGCGGACGCTCGCTGGCCCGGCGCGCACAGCTTCGCTTGACATCGCGCGCGGGCCGGTTTACGTTCTGCCAACTTTTTAGCACACTCTGTCTGATGCCCACCGACCTCAGCCGCCGCGAGCGCCAGGTGCTCGACGTCCTCCACCGCCTCGGCGAGGCCAGCGTCGCCGACGTCCAGGCGGCCCTCGACGACCCGCCGAGCTACTCGGCCGTCCGCACGCACCTCCGCATCCTCGAGGACAAGGGCCACGCGGCGCACCGCGCCGACGGCCCGCGCTACCTCTACGGCGCGACCATCGCCCGCGACACGGCCGCGCGCTCGGCCATGCGCCACGTCATCGCGACCTTCTTCGACGACGCCCCGGCCCGCGCCGTCGCGGCGCTGCTCGACGACCGCGCCGACGCGCTCTCGACGGCCGACCTCGACCGCCTCGCGGCCCTCATCGAGCAGGCCCGCGCCGACGCCCCGGCCCGCGCCAGCATCCCGGCGCGCACCGGCACGCGCCGGTGACACCGCTCGGGCTCGCCATCAAGGGGACGGCCGTCCTGCTCGCCGCCGCGCTCGCCGCGCGGGCGCTCCGGCGCGCGCCAGCCGCATGGCGGCACGCCGCGTGGACGGCCGCCTTCGCGAGCCTCGTCGCCCTGCCCGTGCTCGCGCTCCTCGGCCCGACGTGGCGCGTGGCCGTGCTGCCCGCTGCCCGGGCGTCCGGTCCGAGCGCGGTCGCCGCGTGGATCGTCGGCCTGTGGGCCGTCGGGGCGCTCGCCGTAGGCGCGCGGTGGGCCGTCTCGCACGTCGCCGCGTGGCGGCTCGT
>JAYWIE010000412.1:0-9317 GCA_043789155.1 Rubricoccaceae bacterium
GGCATCTCACGACTCTGGATGGGCTGCGCCGTCGCTGCGCGGTCCCGCGTGCGCGGGAATGACGGCTGTTTCTATGGGTGCGAGCGCAGTACCTACCCCCGCCAGCGCGGAGGCGGGAATCCATCTTCGACTCGGCGAAGGGCTCGGTATGCCGATGGATCCCCGCCTCCGCGGGGATGACGGTGTGGGAGGAGCAGCGCGAGCCGGAAGCGCTGGTGAGAAACCTACCCTTACCAGGTCGGGCGAGGAGATCTGCACATACCGTATCCCGCATCCCATATCCCGCACTCATCCCATCCCCGCCTCGACGATGCCGCGGACGAGCGCCGAGAGGTCCGCCCGGACGCGCTGCCCGACGGCGAGGACGTCGGCGTGGTTCAGGGCCTCGCCGGACATGCCGGCCGCGGCGTTCGTGATCGTCGAGATGCCGAGCACGGGCATCCCGAGCGCCGCGGCCTGGATCGCCTCGGGGACCGTGCTCATGCCGACCGCGTCGCCGCCGGCCGTGCGGAAGTAGCGGATCTCGGCGGGCGTCTCGTAGCTCGGGCCCGGCGTGAAGGCATACGTGCCCTGCCGGAGGTCGATGCCGAGGCCCTCGGCGACGCTCAGCGCGCGCGCGCGCCACGACGCCGCGTACGGGTCCGACATGTCGGGGAAGCGCGTCTCGCCCTCGCCCGTCGGGCCCGTGAGCGGGCTCACGGACGACAGGTTGAGGTGGTCCGTGATGAGCATCAGCGTGCCCGGCCCGAAGGCCGGGTTGATGCCGCCGGCGGCGTTCGTGAGCACGATCCCGCGGGCCCCGAGCGCGTGCGCGAGGCGCACCGGAAAGCCGACCGCGCGCGGCGCGTAGCCCTCGTAGACGTGCACGCGGCCCTGCACCACGACGACCGGCCGCCCGGCGAGACGCCCGAACACGAGCCGGCCGGCGTGCCCGGCGACGGTCGAGACGGGATAGCCCGGCACGTCGGCCGTCGGCACGGCGACGGCGTCCTCGACCTCGTCGGCGAGCGCGCCGAGGCCGGAGCCGAGCACGAGGGCTATCTCGGGTACGAGATCGGTGTGGGCGCGGATTGCAGCGAGGGCGTCGGTCATGGGGATCGGGATGCGGGATAGGGGATGCGGGGTGGGGCACGGACCGACACTCGTTCGGACACCCGTTTCCAACCCGTACGGGCACGGCCTGCTGTGCCCGCTCCACAGAGTAGCGCAGCGGCAGGCCGCGTCAGTCGTCCCACACGTCGTCGGCGTCCTCCGGGTCGGCCGCGGCTGCGGCCTCGGCGGCCGTCCGGGCGACGTCGAACGAGTGGCCGCGTCGGACGAGGAAGTCCATCGTCTTGCGGAGGCGCTTGCGGCGGTCGGGCTCGCTGCGGAGCGCGCGCCACTTCGCCGCGGCGTCGTCGCTGGCGCGCTCGGCGAGGTCCTCGGTCTCGACGAGCGTCTCGAGCGCGGCGTCGATGGTGGCGCGCGCGACGCCGCGGCGCTGGAGGTCCTGGCGGATGCGCGTCGGGCCGTGGCCGGGGCCCGTGAAGCGGCTGCGCGCGTAGGCCTCGGCGTAGGCCGCGTCGTCGAGCAGGCCGGCGTCGGCGAGCGCGGCGACGGCGTCGTCCGTGACGGCCTCGGCGAAGCCCTTCTGGGCGAGGTTGCGGCGGACCTCCTCGGTCGTCCGCGCCTGCGCGCCGACGTAGGCGAGCGCGGCCGCCTTCGCGCCGTAGCTCTCCTGCCGCACGAGCAGGTCGCGCTGCTCGGCCGCCGTCAGCGCGAGGCCCCGGCGCAGGCCGGCCGCGACGACGAGGTCCACCGCGAGCCCGAAGGCGAAGGCGTCGTCGATGTAGACGCTCGCGCGCTCGGGGTCCTTGGCCTGCTGCGCGACCCGCGTGACGGTGCCGTCCGCGAGGTCGAGCGCGTCGGGGTCGGGGCGCTCGCGGCGCTGCGTCTGGAAGGCCATGCGGGACTCGGAAAGGCCGAGCACCCGGCGCGACGGGCGCGCCGGGTGCTCGGAGGGTGTGATCGGCCCGGTGCGTCCGGCGGCCGGTCGAGAGCGGGACCACCGCCGGTTTCCCGGCGGCCTCTTGTAGCCCCGACCCTTCCCCGACGTGCGGTGTCGCGCTGTGCGCGTCCGATGCCACCAGTGTGAAGCTACGCCGAACGCGCCAGGTGACACCCGGTAAATCAGCGGCCGGGCGGGCCCTGGGACATGCCCTGCGGCGCGCCGCCGGCCCCCGGCGGGAACATGCCCGGCGGCGGGCCGGCCTGCGCCTGGACGACGCTGAGCAGCGTGAGCTCGAACTGGAGCGCCGAGTTGGGCGGGATGCCGCCCTGGCCGTTCGGGCCCGGCGCGCCCTGGAGGCCGTACGCGAGGTTCGGCGGGAGCCAGACGGTCCGCGTCTCACCGGGCTTCATCGCCTTGAGCGTCTCGGCGAAGCCCGGCACGACGGCCCCGACGGGCAGCGTCGTCGGCTCGGTGCCCTGCGAGCGGTCGAACTCGGTCCCGTCGGGGAGCGTGCCGACGTAGCGGATGGCGACCTGGTCGGCGTCGGTCGGCGACGCGCCGCGGCCGGGCGTCTTGACCGTGTAGAGGATGCCCGAGGGCGTGCGCTGGACGCCCGGCCGGCGGCCGACCTCGGCGAGGTAGCGGGCCGCGGCGGCACCGTTGGCGCGGATCGCGCCGAGCTGGACCTGCGCCTCCGGGTTGGCCGAGGCCTGCGCGCGCAGCTGGCGCACGAAGAGCGAGTCGTTGTAGCGGGCCGTCGCGCGCTGGACCTGCTCGGGCGTGATCCGGACGCGCGACGAGTCGCGGGCGACGCCGGAGCGGAGGCCCGTCAGGAAGAGGCTCGGGCTGATGCTGGTCGTGGAGTCCTGCTCCTGCTGCTGGCGCAGGCCGAGGCCGGCGCGCAGGCCGAGCGCGTACGCGATCTCGGCCGAGTCGCCGCGGAGGCCGGCCTCGAAGCCGTCCTTGAAGCGCGGGTAGCTGAACGACGAGTCCTGGCCGATAAGCTGGCCGCCGGTCTCGAAGCCCGCGTTGTACGCGAGCAGGTCCTCGTCGGGGCCGGTCGCGAGCGAGTCGACGCTGGCCGTGTCGGACGTGCCGCCGCCCGCGCCTTTGCAGCCGGCGAGGGAGAGCGCGCCGGTGGCGAGCACGAGCAGGAAAAGGCGTTGGATCATCTGGGGGAGGCGGATCGGAGAGCGGGCAAGGTAGACGGCCGCCCCCGAGCGCCCTGTGAGCCTTCCGGGAAAGCGCACGGAGGGCGCGCCGTCGCACCCGGCCGCGGCGGCGTCAGAGCCGCGTCACGAGCGCGCCGACGGCGACGCCGAGCACGTCGGCGGCGAGGTCGCGGAGCGAGAAGAGCGGGAAGGCGGCGCGGCGGCTGTCCGCGACCTCCTTGGCGAGGCCGAGCGCGAGCGCCGTGCCGGCCGCGAGCGGGAGCGCGCGGCCGTTCGAGAGGCCGCCCTTGTCCGTGAGGACGTACTGGCCCGAGAGCGTCAGCAGGAGCGAGGCCCCGACGTGGAGGCCCTTGTCGAAGCCGAGCCAGTCGTCGGGCGGCGGGCGCAGCGAGTCCGGCCGGACGCGCGCGGCCTGCCGCCAGTCGTCGGTCGCGAGCGGCTGGCCGGGCAGGCGGTACGAGAGGACGGGCACGTGACCCGTCTGGGCGGCCGCCGGGACCGACGCGAGGGCGAGTCCGGCCGCGAGGAGGAGAGGGCGCGTCACGAGTAGAGTCGGGTGGGTGAACGTGTGCTTCGGCTGCTGACGCCCGCCCAGGCGCAGGGCCGGCGTGGTCTCTGCGGCGGATCCTGCGCGGGTCACGGCGCGGGCGGCAGCACGCCGGCCCGCTCCAGGACCGCCGTGACGATGCGTAGCCGCGCCGGGCCCATGTCCAGCGTACGGCCCGCCGCGGGGTCCGCCTCGACGTTCATCGCGAACGTGACGGGCCCGCCGTCTGCAGCGTCGCGCTCGACCCAGCCGACGATCCACCCGACGTCGGGAATCCCCATCTCGGCGTCGCCACCCCAGCCCGTCTTGGCGACGATCCGGACGGGCCCGGTCGCTCCGACACGCGTGGCGAGGACGGGGACGATGCCGCGCACCGTCGCTTCAGTCGCATCCGAGAACGCGGTCGTGCCCGTCCGCAAGCGGTCCACGAAGCGGACCTCTTCCAGCGCCGAGATCTGGAGCGAGTTGTCGAGCCAGAACCACCGCGTCGAGTCGCCCACGACGCCGTTTCCGTAGGGCTCGCGGGCGAAGGCGTCGAGGTAGCGCGCGCGCCCGACTCGGGCCGCGACACGCTGGTACAGCCACACGGCCGAGACCTGCATGCCGGTGCGTAGCGTGTGGTCCTGGTTCCACGCCGGGATCCGCCGCGCCACGCCGTCCCACGCGAACACCGAGTCGACGTCCGTGACGACGCCGGCCTCGACGGCGACGAGGGCGTTGTAGAGCTTGAACGTCGAGGCGGGCAGGAACCGCTCGGCGGCGCGGGCCGGGTCCGACGTGCGCGTCCGGCCGGTCGCGGGCTCGTAGAGGACGAACACGCCGCGCCCGCCCTCGGCGGCGAACGCCTGCGACCACTCGGGCACGACGCCGGTCGCCGGGCGCGTCGCGGCACAGCCGGAGAGCAGGAGAAGGGCGGCGAGGACGCGCATCGGGTCTGGGATCTGGGTCGTGAGGCTGAGACAGCTCCGGCTGCTTCGCCTGGGCGGCAAAATTAGGTCACCCTGCGCCAAAAGATCGGCGCGGCTCGGGGCGGCACCAGGCGGAAAGGGCGTCACGCACACACGGCGGACGCGAGCGGCGCTGGACGGGTCTCGTAGGGGCGCGCTCCAGGCCCAGAGCGACGCGGGTACCCTGCGCGCACGCCTGCGCCGCGCAGAGCCATCGTCCTGCAGGGCCGCGCGGCGAACCTGCTGGACCGGCTCTCACATGTCAGGAGCTTCCCCACGGTCGCGTGCGCGCCGCGACGTGTAGACTCCTCGCGCAACACCTGACCCGGTTGTCGTCTCTCCATGCACGCCATCCTCTACCGCTCGACGGCCACCGGTCCGGTCTCGCCCGCCGACATCGAGCAGATCGCTGACGCGGCCGCGCGCCGAAACGCGCTGTGGAGCATTACCGGGCTCCTGCTGCACGGCCCCGACGCACACGGCCGTCACGGCTTCGCGCAGTGGATCGAGGGCGACGCCGAGAACACCGAGTACCTGTTTGCGCTCATCTGCGCGGACTGCCGGCACACCGACGTGACCCGCATCGCGGACGGCCACGACCTCGTCGGATACGCCCTCCCGACGGGCGGGAGCGGCATGCGGGCGACGGCCGTCGACTGCCTACCCGAGACCGTCGACGCGTTTTTCAGCCACGCGGCGCTCTGTCACGACGCCTCGGACCGGGCACGCCAGGACCCGGCGCGGCCGCACGGACGGTGAGCTCTGCACGACCGGATCTGACTTCGATGCGAAGGCAGACGTCGTTCTGGGAGACTGTTCGGCAAAGCAGCGACATCCCTACATCGTCATCCTGAGAAACTGTTTGTCATAGGAGTTACGCAGTTGCCCTATAGCCGACCGGAACGCTCTTGAAAACGTCGTTCCCGCCGCCGCCGTCGGCGGCGGGCACGCGGGACCGCGAAGCGACGGCATAGCCCACCCAGAGTACAGACTGGAAAGGCGTCGTCCCGATTCTGGATTCCCGCGTTCGCGGGACCCGAGTCCCCGAGAACGGCGCAGCCAACGACGGCAAGAGGGGGGCACCCAACTGCGTAACTCCTATGGCAAACGCTACCTCTCACCTGTCAGTCTGAATTGAGTGAGCCGTAGGCGAGCGCAGTCGACGGATCTCTGACGAGCAACGGGTCCGGGCAGCGCTCTGAGCCTCAGCCATCTGTTCGGCAGAGATGGGCTGCAGCGACGAGGCTCAGGATGACAGCGTCTGAGCCTACTGGCGGAGACCGCCGCGCACGGCGCGTTCCCACGGACAGAAACGCCACCGCCCGCGCGACGGGCGTCGCGCGGGCGGTGGCGTGGCGCGGTCGCGCCGGGCGGAGGGGGTGGGATTCGAACCCACGGTACCCTTGCGGGTACTCCGGTTTTCGAGACCGGCCCGATCGACCTCTCTGGCACCCCTCCGGGGGGCACGCAAGCTAACTCCGCCGGCCCGGCTGCCGGAAACCGCCGCCGGGTGAATTGCGCCCGAAGCCCTCCCACCGAATGCGCCCCGTCCTCCTGCTCGCCGCCGCCCTCGCCGGCTGCGCGCCCCGCCTCGCCCCGATGCCCCCCGCTGCCTCACTCCCCGACCCCGGCCTCTACACCCTCGCCGACGCGCCGCAGGTCGGCACGGCCGACGGCGTCGTCGTCCGCGAGGGCGGCCTCTCCGGCCTCGACCGCCTCGCCGACGGGACGCTGATCGCGGTCACGGACCGCGGCCCCAACGTCGACGCCGCCACGGCCGCGGGCCGCCCGGCCAAGCGCTTCCCGGTCCCGGGCTACCACCCGTCGCTCGTGACGCTGCGCCTCGACGACGGGCGGATCGAGGTCGCGAGCCGCGTCCCGATCCTGACGCCCGATGGCGCGGCCGTCTCGGGCCGCCCGCCCGCAGGCTCGCAGCCCGGCGACATCGACGTGACCGTGACCGAGGACGCGACCGGGCCGGACGGCCTGCCGCTCGCCGCAGACCCGTGGGGCCTCGACGCCGAGGGCGTCGCCGACGCCGGCGACGGCACGGTCTGGATCTGCGAGGAGTACCGCCCGTCGCTGTGGCACGTCGACCGCGCGACGGGCCGCGTGCTCGGCCGCGTCCTGCCGCGCCCCGAGTCGCGGACCGACTTCCCGCTGCCGCTCGTCTTCCGCAACCGCTCGGCCAACCTCGGCTTCGAGGGCGTCGCGGTCGTCCAGACGGCCCGCGGCATCCGGGTCGTCGCCGTGCTCCAGGGGCCGCTGACCGTGCCCGGCGGCAGCCCGGAGACGCCCGTGACGCGCCTCGTCGTGTTCGACCCGGCCTCGGGGCAGGCCGAGACGCGCGCGTTCGCGCTCGACGGCCCGCAGCGGCGCGTCGGCGATGTCGCGGCGCTGCCGGACGGCCGCGTGCTCATCGTCGAGCAGGGTCCGACTTCGGCCGGCGGCGCGTGGAGCGCACACCTCTACGCGCTCGACCTCGCCGCCGGGCGCGCGATGGACGAGGGCCGGCCGCCGGAGACCTACGCGACCGAGGCCGAGGCCCGCGCGGCCGGCGTCGCCCTCGTGCCCAAGACGCGCGTCGCGGACCTGCTCGCCGCCGGCTGGCCGCCGGGCGCGCGCAAGCCCGAGGGCCTCGTCGTCAGCGGCCGCCGCGTCGTCGTGACGGCGGACAACGACTACGGGCTGGGCTCGCCCGCGGGCGACGGCCGCGCCGCCGCGACCGGCCGCGAGACCGTCGCGCTCGTCTTCGACCTGCCCGCCGCGCCCTGACCGGCAGGCGTCTCTTCCTGCGTTCTTCGGACCGCCCCGGCGGCCGCACGGCACCGCGGCGGTACTTTCTCCGGCTCCCGCGGACGCACCGTCCGCACCATGCGCCCCCCGGCGCGGCCGCGGCCGGCTGCCCCGAGGGCTACAAGCCCGCACCCGTATGTACGCCATCGTCGAGATCGCCGGCAAGCAGTTCAAGGTCCAGAAGGACGCCAAGCTCTACATCCCCCGCACCAAGGACGCCGTCGGCGACACGGTCACCATCGACCGCGTGCTGCTCGTCTCGGGCGACGACGGCGTCCAGGTCGGCGCGCCGACCGTGGCCGGCTTCTCGGTCTCGGCCGAGGTCCTCGGGCACGTCAAGGGCGACAAGGTCGTCGTGTTCAAGAAGAAGCGCCGCAAGGGCTACAAGGTCCGCAACGGCCACCGCCAGCCCTTCACGCAGGTCAAGATCACCGGCCTCTCCTCCAACTGAGCGCGCTGCGCCCCCGCCCCGCGCGGACTTAGAACCCCACCGTAATGGCACACAAGAAAGGCGTCGGCTCGTCGAAGAACGGCCGCGACTCGAACCCGCAGATGCTTGGCGTGAAGGTCTACGGCGGCACGGCGATCCCGGCCGGCTCGATCATCGTCCGCCAGCGCGGCACCAAGTTCCACCCCGGCGTCAACGTCGGCCGTGGCAACGACGACACGCTCTTCGCCAAGGCGACGGGCCGCGTCCGCTTCGCCGTCTCGCGCGGTGGGCGCAAGTTCGTCCACGTGGACGCGGCCGAGGCGTAGCCGTCCCGGACGTCTCCCGACCGCCCTCGCTGCTCCGTGCGGCGAGGGCGGTTTCCGTTCACGAGATCGCGCCGGGCCGCGGGTCGCGGACGTACCTCCCGGCGCGGCAGCGCGGGCACGGACGCCCGTCGAGGTCGAACAGGCTGGCGAACGCGAGCCCGCGGCAGCGCGTGCACGGGTGCGGCGGGGCGGCTGAATCCTGCACCGTCTGCCGGCCGCAGGCCGTGCACATCACGGGCACGTCGTTGCCGACGGCGCGGGCGAGCGCGTCGTGGTCCGGGTGGTAGACGTACCGTTTGACGCCCCCGTCGAGGACGTACGGGTTGCCGTCCGACCACGCCGTGACGGAGTGGTGGCACGCGGAGCACTCGAAACGGCGGGCCTCAGCCATCGCAGAGGAGGCAAATTTGAGCAGAGCGGCAACAGTGCCGGGAGGCGGACCGGACAGAATAAATGTGAGAGATATGATACGGCCAGGGCGGGCGGGACGTACCCTTGCGCCAGAGGCCGGCAGACACCGGCCGTTTTACACTTTAATAGAACGTGACGCCTGCTCACTCCTATGCTCCAGTGTTTTCTCCTGGAAGGCAGTGTAATGGTGTTGAAAATACGATGAACCATATTGTCTTATTGTCCGGCCTGATTCTTCTCAGCTCCTGCTCTGCGTTTGAGGAATCCGGCCCACCGCTGCGCGAGATCTGGAAAGGAGGGTATTCGATTGCGGGCAGACAGGCTTCGCTGTCGGTCGGAGCGGTTGACGACGAGCATTTCTACGTCGTACGTGAGCGTGTGGGCGACAACCGCGTATTCGCCGCCTACGAGCGCGAGACTGGCCGAGAAGCGTGGCGCGGGACGATCACCGGCCCGTGTGCCCCGCCGGTCGTAGCAGCTGGGCGCGTCTTCTGCCCCGGCGACAAGATGTTCGCCTTCGACGCCGCTACCGGACGTCCGCTCTGGACGACACCGACAGAGTTTTCGCTGCAACTCACCGAGGGGACAGCCGACGCGCAGCGCGTGTACGGTGGCACAGCCGGAAGAGAGCTTGGTGATACAGGGGCCGCGTTTGCGTTCGACGCTGCTTCAGGGGCGCTGGTGTGGAGACGCGCGTT
>JAYWIE010000413.1:0-2632 GCA_043789155.1 Rubricoccaceae bacterium
CTGGAACGGCGTGTCCGTGTCAGGCGCGAGGCCCGTCAGCGTGGTCCACCAGCGCGTGCCGCGCGGGTCCGACGTGTCGCGAGCGAGCGGCTGCGTGGCGGCCCAGTTCGAGAAGGGGCCGCGGAGCTGGACGTACTGCTTGCCCGGGGCCCGGAGGACGAGCGTCGCGCGCGTCGGGTCGGCCGCGTCGTAGCTCACGCCGTCCGGCAGGCCCGCCGGCACGGGCGCGTCCACGACGGCCGGCGGCGCGGCCCCGACGCTCGCCGAGACGCTGCGCCCGAGCGCATCCGTCGCGTCGACGCGGAAGAGCGAGCCGACGGGGACCGGCGCGGGGAGCGTGAGGCGGTAGACGCGGCCGCCCGAGTCCGCGATGCCCGCCGTGTAGACGGTCCCGTTGACCGTGAACGTGACGCTCTGGACGGGCTGCGTGCCGAAGACGCCGGCCGAGACGGCCGTGATCTGCCCCGAGGCGTCGGCCTCGCGGGCGAGCTGGAACAGCATCGGGTCCGCGACCCGGATCACGGAGTCGTCGTTGGGACCCGTGACCTCGGGTGTGAGCGGGTCGGCGAGCCAGACGTAGTCCGTCCCGGCGGCGTTGCGGTGGTACTGGACCTTGTAGCTGGTCGCGCCGAGCGGCAGCGAGATCGCGTAGCGGTACTCGTTGAGGGCGGGCTGGTACGTCATCTGCGACGCATGGCCCGCCTGGATCTGGCCGGACGAGCCGTAGGGCTGCCCCCAGTCGTTGAAGCCGCCCGGCAGAAAGGCCCGCACGACGGTCGGCTGCGGCGGCGCGAGGTCCGGGACGAAGCGGAAGGTGACGGGGACCGTCTGGGCCAGCGGGGAGCGGCCAGCGGGGAGCAGGGAAAGGCAGACCGCCGCGATCAGGAAGGAGGAAGGAGGAAGGAGGCGCATGGTCATGGGGTCTGCGAGCGGGTCAGGCCGAGGAGCATCCGGCTGATCTCGTCGCCGGCGTCCTGGAGAGCCTTGCAGGTCTCCGGTGTGATGTACCCGAGTCGGCTGGCGAGCTCGGCCTGCGTCTGCGCCTCGAAGAGCGAGCCGCGCGCGTACCTGAGGAATTGCCGGTACTCAGGCTTCGTGTTGCGCCCCCACCCCTCCGCGATGTTCGACGGGACTGACACGGCCGAGCGTTGGAGCTGAGACGTCAGGCCGAACCGCTCGTCGTTCGGGAACAGCCGGGTCGCGAGATAGACGTTCTCCGTCCACACCATCGCCTTCTGCCACACGACGAGCCCTCGGAAGCCGTCCCGCCCGGCACCAGGTACCGGGCGGGCCCCTCCTTCCTCTTCCCTCTTCCCTTCTCTGGTCACCGCGCCACCGTCACCCGCGCCGTCGCCGTGCGCGCGCCGGCGGTGAGGCGGACGACGTAGACACCGGCGGGCAGGCCTGCCGTGTCCAGCGTGGCGTCGTGCTGTCCGGCGGCCTGCGGGCCCTCGGCGAGGACGGCCACGCGGCGGCCGAGCACGTCGTACGCCTCGACGCGGACGTCGCCGGCGACGTCGAGCGTGTAGCGGACCGTCGCACGGGCGGCCGTCGGGTTCGGGAAGACGGCGTCGAGCGCGAACGCGGGGCCGGCGGGGCCGTCCTCGCCGGCCGTCGGGACGCCGACGTCCTGGTTGGCGTAGACGCGCCACTCGCCCGGCTGCAGCGTGAGCGTCGCGCCCCCGGCGAGCGTGCCCGTCCCGACCATGTCGTACCACGTCGCCGCGCCCGCGAGCGGCGGCGTCGATGTCCGCTCCGCGAGGCCGAAGTTGCCGACGACGACGACGATGAGGCCGCCCTTCTCGAGCCGGATCGTACGGTCCACAACGCCCGGCGCGGTGTTCATCTGGACCGTCGTCGGCGTCCGGAAGACGTCGTAGCCGTTGCGCAGCGCGAGCAGGTTGGACCAGTCGGTGTAGAGCGCAAGGCGCTGCGCGCGCTCGGCCGCGGTGGCCGGGGTGAGCGTGAGGCCGGTCCCGTTGGCGGCCGGCGCGGCGGCCGAGGCGTAGTCCCAGCGGATCGGCTTCTTGTCGGTCCGGCCCGGCGTGCCCGCGGGGCAGTCCGCCGAGGCGAGGCACTCGCCCGGCCCGCCGCCGTAGCCGAGCTCGCCGAACTCCCAGAGCATCTTCGGGCCCGGCACGGTCAGGAAGAAGGCTCCGACGAGCGACTGCCGCTGCAGCGCCGTCGAGAGGGCGCGCGTGTTGTACGCGCCGGGGGCCGTGTTGCACGTCGCGCCGCCCGCGGGCGCGGCCGAGCACGCGCCGAAGGTCCGCGTCTTGAACATGAGCCACTGCTCGTCGTGGCTCTCCATGTACGTCACCTGCCCGGTGAGCGGGTACTGGTTGAACGGCGGGTAGGCGCGGCCGAAGTCCGTGCTGCCGTTGAGGTAGCCCATCGCGGCCTCGTTGTAGGCCGTGTTCATGTTGGACCACAGCATCATGCCGGGCCGGCCGGCGGCGCGGCCGTGGTTGGCGAGCACGCGCTCCTCGGAGGCGTCCGCGAAGTGCTCGAGGATGACGTAGGCGTTGGGGTCCACGGTCCAGAGCGCGTCCGCCATGCGCGTGAGGTTGTCGATGCGCGACTGGTCGTACTGGCCCCACGCGGCGGTGTTGCCGAGCGTGTTGCGCTGCGT
>JAYWIE010000414.1:0-2616 GCA_043789155.1 Rubricoccaceae bacterium
ATCCCGCGCCTCCCCGGCGCGGACGTCCCGCGCGCGCCCGCGCCGGCCGACCCGAGCGACGTGAAGCCGCCCGTCGAGCCCGGCTACACGCCGCAGCCGCTCAGCACTCCCTGATCCCGCCTCTCCCGATGAGCGACACTCCCCTCGAAGACGACATCATCCGCGTCCCGCGGTCGCGCCTGCGCGAGGTCAAGGACGAGATCGACGGCCTGCACGTCGAGCGCGACCGCCTCGCGCGCGAGCTCGCGGCGCTCCACGAGGAGCACCGCAACCTCCGCGCGCACCTCACGGGCTCGCTCAAGGAGGTTGCCCGCCTCGCCGAGGAGGTCGAGGCGCTGCGCAACCGCTGACCGAGACCGGTCGGCCGTAGGTTTGGCGCTCCGGAAGGGTGGCAGAGAGGTCGATCGCGGCGGTCTTGAAAACCGCTGTGCCGCAAGGCACCGTGGGTTCGAATCCCACCCCTTCCGCCGATTCCGGGGTGCCATGCAACCCGGCGGCGCGTGGCCCGTCAGCCCGACACGCCCTCGCGCTTTCCGCCGACCGATGCCGCCGCTGAGATTCGCCGTTTGCCTCGCCGCGCTCGTCCCGCTCGGCGCGGCCGCACAGACCGCGGGCCCCGCGCCCGACACGCTCGGCCCGACGGTGACGCTGCCCGAGGCCGTCCGCGTCGCCATCCGCAACAGCCCCGACGTCGCGCGGGCCGGCATCGCGGACCGCTCGGGCGAGCTCGCCGTCGCCGGCGCGCGGGCCGCCCGCCTGCCCGCCGTCACGGCGCAGATCGGCCCGACGCAGCAGTTCGGGCTCGGCTTCGACCAGACGACCGGCCAGCTCTCGTCGCAGTCCACGCAGTCGCTCTCGGCCGGCATCTCCGCCGACGTTCGCCTCTTCGACGGCGGCCGCACGCGCTACGCCGTCGAGGGCGCGCGGCTGGACCGCGCCGCGGCCGGCGTCGCCGCGGTCCGGACCGAGCAGCAGGTCGCGCTCGACGTCGCGCAGCGCTTCCTGCAGCTGCTGCTGGACCGCGAGCTCGTCGGCGTGCAGCAGGGGCAGCTCGCGGCCGCGCTCACGCAGCGCGAGCAGGTGCTGGGCCTCGTCGAGGGCGGCGTCCGCGCCCGCGGCGACCTCATCGCGCAGGACGCCGTCGTGGCCGAGCGCCGGGCCGCGCTCGTCGAGGCCGAGGGGGCCGTCGCCCGCGACGAGGCCCTGCTCGTGCAGGCGACCGGGCTCGACCCGCTGAGCGCGCCGCGCTTCGTCGGGCCGAGCCTCGCCGCGCTCGACGCCGCGGGCGCGCTCGCCTACGCGCCGCCGCCGCTGGCGGACCTGCTCGCGCGCGCCCGCGCCTCGCGCGCCGACGTCCGCGCGCAGGACATCCGCATCCGCTCGGCCGAGGCGTCGGCCCGCGCCGCGCGCGCGCAGGGCCGCCCGAGCGTCGACCTCTCCGTGAACGTCGGCACGGGCTACTCGAGCCTCCAGCAACGCCTCGCCAACCCCGACGCGCCGCCGGTGACGGTCCCGGTGACGCTGCCTGACGGCACGCCGGTCCTCGTCGGCGGGCAGCCGTTCACGCTCCCCGGCGGGCAGCCGGCCCGCGAGCGCACGCCGCTCTTCATCCAGGGCCTCGACAACCGCCGCTCGAGCGTCTCGCTCTCGCTCGTCGTGCCCATCTTCGACCGCTACGCCGCGCGCCGCGGCGTCGCCGAGGCGGGCGTCCGCACGGCCGACGCGCGGCTGACGCGCGACGCGCTCGTCCGGCAGGTCGACGCCGACGTGCAGACGGCGGCCGTCGAGGCGCGGACGGCCGTCGCCCGGCTCGCCGCGGCCCGCGTGCAGGTCGAGGCGGCGCAGGCCGCGCTGCGCGTCGAGCGCGACCGCTACGAGCTCGGGGCCGGCACGCTCTACGCCGTCGCCGACGCGCAGGCGCGGCTCGCGCAGGCCGAATCGTCCGCAGTCCAGGCGGCATACGGGCTCGTCTTCCGCGCCGCCCTCGTGCGCCTCGCCGTCGGGGACGTGACGCCGGACGCGCTCGCGGAGACGCTGACGGGGCCGTGAGGTCGAAGTTTGAAGTTTGAAGTTTGAAGTTTGAAGTTTGAAGTTTGAAGTTTGAAGTTTGAAGTTTGAAGTTTGAAGTTTGAAGTTTGACAGGGTCGTGTTGATTTGTTCCTGATCGAATGGTGCGGCTTTTACCGTCTCCAAACTGCATTTTCTCCAAACTTGCCTTTCCCATGACTCCGACGAAGAAGATCCTGATCGGCCTCGGTGTGGCGGTCGTCGCGATCGGCGGCGCGGCGCTCGCGTTCGGCAGCACGGACAAGGGCCTGGCCGTCGAGGTCGCCGACGCCCGGGTGCGCGCGATCACGCAGAGCGTGACGGCGTCGGGGACCGTCGCGTCCGAGGTCGAGGTGCCCATCTCGTCCGACGTCTCAGGCGAGATCGTCGTGCTGGCCGTCGCCGAGGGCGACCGCGTGCAGCAGGGCCAGCTGCTGCTCCGCATCCGGCCCGACGCCTACGCCTCGCAGCGCGAGCAGGCGCAGGCGTCCGTCCAGAGCGCGCAGACGGGCGTGGACCAGGCCGCCCGCGACGTCCAGCAGGCGACCGTCGACGCGTCGCAGGCGACGG
>JAYWIE010000415.1:0-2605 GCA_043789155.1 Rubricoccaceae bacterium
GAACTCGTGGTCCTGGTAGGCGACGAGCACGCGGCCCGTCTTGCGGGCCGAGGCGAGGATCGTCTCGGTGTCGAGCGGCAGCATCGAGCGGACGTCGACGACCTCGACCGAGACGCCCTCCTTCTCGAGCGCGCGCGCGGCGGCGAGCGAGCGGTAGACGATGGCCCCCCACGTGACGATGGTGAGGTCCGAGCCCTCCCTGGCGATTCGGGCCTTGCCGAGCGGCACGAGCGTGTCCGGCCCGGTCTCGGGCGAGCGCGCCGGGCCCTGGCGGTAGAGCGACTTGTGCTCGAGGAAGACGACCGGGTCCTGCCCGCGGATGGCGCTCTTGAGCAGGCCCTTGGCGTCGGCCGCGTTGGACGGCATGACGACGTGGAGGCCGGGGAAGTGCGCGAACATGGCCTCGACGTTCTGGCTGTGGCACAGGCCGCCGTGGATGTATCCGCCGCAGGGCATCCGGATGACCATCGGGCTGGCCCACGCGCCGTTCGAGCGGTAGCGCATCGACGCGACCTGGTTGCGGATCTGCTGCATGCCCGGCCACACGTAGTCCGCGAACTGGATCTCGATGACGGGCATGTAGCCCGCGGCCGAGAGGCCGACGGCCGAGCCGACCACCGAGTGCTCGGCGAGCGGGCTGTTGAAGCAGCGCTGGTTGCCGTACTTCTCGGCGAGCCCGCGCGTGGCGGTGAAGACGCCGCCCTTGCCGCCGCCGACGTCCTCGCCGTAGACGAGCACCTTCTCCGAGCGCGCCATCTCCTCGTCGAGCGCGTGGTTGATCGCGTCGACCATGACGACGAGCTCGCCCGTCGGCTCCTGCACCGAGTAGTCGCGGTCGTCGGGGCCGTCGTAGACCACGTGGGCGGTCGCCGTGGCCGGGTCCGGGTCGGCCTCGGCCTCGATGACGCGCGCGGCGGCATCGATGGCCGTGTGGATCTCCTTGCGGAGGGCCTCGACCTCGTCCTCGGTCGTCATGCCGGCCTCGACGAGGCGGGCGACGAGGGCCGGGATCGGGTCGCGCGCGCGGTCCGCCGCGACGTCGTCGGCCTCGCGGTACTTGTTGTGGTCGTCCGAGGACGAGTGCGGCAGCAGGCGTACGACGTCGGCGTGGAGGGCGACGGGGCCCTTGCCGGCGCGGACGTGCTCGGTCGCCGCCTTCGCCGCCGCGAGGCTAGCGAGCAGGTCGGTGCCGTCGTACTTGAGGCGCACCAGGCCGGGGTAGCCGCCGAGCATGGTCCAAATGGAGCCGCCGGCGGTCTGCTCGCGGACCGGGACGGAGATCGCGTAGCCGTTGTCCTGGATGTGGAAGACGACCGGGAGCGCCTCGCGCGCGGCCCAGTTGAGGCCCTCGTGGAACGCGCCCTGGCTCGTCGAGCCCTCGCCGCCGGAGACGTAGACCGCGCGGGGCGTCTCGAGCGCGGGCTCGCCGGCCCGCTCGGCGGCTTGCGCGTCGCGGCCGTACGCCAGCGCGAAGCCGACGGCCGGCAGGTACTGCGCGCCGACCGAGGACGACGTGCTGAGGATGTTGAGGGCCTTGTGGCCGAAGTGCTCGGGCATCTGGCGGCCGCCGCCGTTGGGGTCGCCGGCCTTGCCGAAGTGCGCCCGCAGGATCTCCTCGACGGTCATCCCGACCGAGAGCGCGGTCGCGAGGTCGCGGTAGTAGAAGCAGAACGCGTCGTGCCCGCCGGTGAACGCACGGCCGAGGGCCGTCTGCGAGGCCTCGTGGCCGGACGAGCCGATGTGGAAGTAGCCCTTGCCCTGCTTGAGCAGCGTCAGCATCTTCTCGTCGAGCCGCCGCGACGTCATCATGGTGCGGAGGCACGCCATGAGCGTCTCCTGCCCGACGTCCTCGAGCGACAGCGGCGTCACGGCGAGGTCGCCCTCGAAGCCCTCGGGCGCGGGGCGGTCCGCCTTGCCCGCATCGGCCTCGTCGTCGAAGCTCTCGACGAGCGCCTCGGTGATGTCCGCGTCGTCGCCGATCGAGTCGCCCAGCGGCTCGGCTGACGGGCCGGGGACGTCCGCGACACCGGTCTCGTCGGCCGGAGCCTCGCCGAGCGGGGTTTCGCCGGGCGAGGGCTCGTCGGCCGGAACTGCCTCCAGAGGCGCACTGGCCGGAGCCGCGTCGACGTCGGTCACGGGCTCGGCCTCCGGCGCAGCGGCAACGGGCTCGGCCTCCGGCGCGGCAGCGACGGGCTCGGCCTCCGGCGCGACGGACTCGTCTTCAGGCGCGGTGGCGACGGGCTCTGCCTCTAGCGCGGCTCGCAGCCGGTCGGCGTCGAGCGGAGCGTCGGCGGTCGCTGCGGCGGGCTCGGGGGCCGTCTCGTCGGCAGATGCTGCAAGCGCTTCCGGCGGCGCGCCGTCGCCCTCGGCGGGCTGCGGCGCGAGGAACGTCCGGGTCGTGTACCGGCCGGAGTCGGACGCCGACGACGGGCGGTCGGCGGCGGGCAGGTCGGGGCTGTTCTCGGACGCCATGGCGGAGGGGCGAAGGGAGCGGGAGACGGGCCGGCAGGCATGCCGGAGGGAGCACGCCAAGATACGGCGCAGCACCGGGGCACCGGGGGCACGACCGCGCCTGAGCTTGCCGTCCGGGCGGAACCCCACCCTG
>JAYWIE010000416.1:0-2599 GCA_043789155.1 Rubricoccaceae bacterium
CTGGAGGTCGGGAGATGGAGATGAAGCGGCCCCGGTGTGACAGCGAGCAGCGCCGCACCGGGGCCAGAAGGCTTACTTCGAGAGCTGGCCGCGGACAGCGCCGGCCGGGAACGCCCGGTTGTGGACGTTGACGTAGTAGTCCTCGGGCGTCTGGAGGATCTCGAGGGCGAGCTCGCGAGTCACCGAGACGCAGCCCGAGAGGGCCGACGGCTCGTTAGCCTCGAAGAACTCGACGACGATGGGGCCGTTGCGGCCGGCCGGCGCCTCGTGGATGTGCCCGCGCGTCGGCGCGTCGATGTTGGCGACCGTGATGTCGTAGCAGAGCTGGCCCTGGCCGGGATTGACCGTGACGCGGGCCGAGCCGGTCCCGTCGGGGTCGCCGACGCCGGGCACGCCGGCCCCGGTGACCTCGTTGGCACCCGAGAGCGTGGCCGTCAGCGGGCGCCCGCCGCGGAGAGCTGTAGCGGTGGAGGGCGAGGCGGTGGAGGGCGTGGCGCGGAGGTAGGCACCGCCCGACGCGGCCTGGTCGTCGCCGTAGCCGGCGCTGTCGCAGCCGGCGGCGAGGAGGACGACGGGGAGGAGCAGGAGGGAGAAACGCATGGCGGGAGAGCGGTGAGAGAAGAAAGCCGGGCGGCGGACGTGCCGCGTGTGTCCTCCAAGACCACCACCCCCGGACAATGACCACCGCCCCGGAATTTTTCCGCCACGGCCGCCGCTACCGGCTCACGCGAACGACGGCGAACCCCGTTCGCCCCGGCAGCCCGCGCGGGAGCAGCCCGCTCTCCCCGCTCCCCGAAGCGTCCGCGCTCCAGTCGTAGACGTTCGTCCGCCCGAGGGCATTGGTGACGCCGAGCTCGACCCGGAGCCGGCCCGCCCCGACCGCCCGCTCGTAGCTCACGCTCGCGTCGAGCGAGACGAGCGCGGGGAGGCGGGTGTCTCCCGGCCGGCCCGCGCCGAGCGCCTCGGGGGCGTAATCGTAGTACGCGTGGCGGTAGCCCCAGGACCGTCCCCACGCGGCGGCCCCGGAGGCCGACGCCCCGATCCCGCGCCCGAGCCGGGTGTGCGCCTCGCCCGAGAGCCGGTGCGGCGTCTCCCACGGGGCCGTGACCGCGCGGCCGTCGTACCGGCCGGGGACCGTCCGCCTGACCCGCTCGGCGCTGTACGACGCGGCCCAGCGCACGCGGCGGCCCGCCCGCTCGACGCGGAGACCGCCCCCGGCGGCGGACCCGCGCGCCTCGGCGACGACCTCGTCCGCGCCGACGCCCCGCGGCACGGCCGACGCGGGTGCGGCGAGCAGCGCGGGCACGTCGAGCGCGAGCGTGCGCAACTCGTGCCGGCCGAACACCTCTGCGCGCACGGTCCACCCGCGCCCCGGCAGCACGAGCGCGTCGGCCGCCGCGTGGAGCGCCGTCGCCGGGGCGACGCCTCGGGAGACGGGCAGCCAGAACAGGAGCTCGGGCACGACGGCCGCCGGGCCGGCGCTCCGGAACGCGAATCCGTTGACGAACTGCCGGTGGAGCCCGCCCGCGACCCGGAGGGCGACGGGTGTGCCGCCGGCCGTGCCGTCGTAGCGGACGGCCACGCGGGGCTCGGCGTAGAGCGTCTGCCGCGCCGGGACGAACGTCAGCCGCGTGCCGCCCTCGACGGTCGCGCGGGGCCCGAGGGTTGCCCGGCCGCGGAGGTGCCCGGTCGCCAGCCACGCGGTCTCGTCGACGGCGAACGGGGCGACGAAGCTGTTGCCGGCCTCGAACCGGGCCGCGACGCGCTCGGTGCCCAGCCGGAGCTCGACCTCGCGGCCGGGCCCGACGCTCAACGTGCCGTCGGCCTCGGCCGCCCACTCGGTCAGCACGTGCGCCGCGTCGGCCCCGCGCGAGCGGTCGACGCGCGCGAACAGGGCCGCGGCGGTGTCGGCGGCCGCGTCTGGCGCGGCCGGTGCCTGCGCGAAGCGGTAGCCGTAGGCCGACGCGTGGCGGCTGCCGCGGACGTGGGCCCCGACGAGCCCGCGCGCACCCACGAGGCGGACGTAGCGCGTCTGCCCGGCACTGTTCGTCCAGTCGTACACGTCGCGGACGGCGAGCACGCGCTCTCCACCGGGCCGCTGCTGGACGGTGGCGAGGTCCGCCCCGATCTGGTTCCGGGCGCGGTACAGCGACGCCGTGAGCGTGCCGAAGGGCTCGGGCCGGAAGCGCGCCGCCGCGTGGACGTCCGAGAACGTCACGTCGGGCGTGTGGCCGAGCGGGCGCAGGCTCGCCGCCGCGACGGGCTCGCGGAGCCACGCGGCCGTCAGGACCGGGTCCAGGCGGTTCCAGCGGTCGAGCAGGCTCGCCACGGCCGGCGCGTCGTAGAGCCCCCACACGCTCCGGCGGACGGCCGCCATGACGGCCCCGGGCCCGCCCGGACCGGCGAGCGGCGCGCTGACGCGCGCGTTGACCGCGAGCGGGTCCGCCTGCACGACCACGCCCGGCCGGGCCGTGCCCAGGTCGTGCTCGAGGTCGACCACGCCGGCGAGCGCGCTCCCGTGCTCGACGCCGAAGCCGGCCTTGTGGACCGTGATCCGGCCGACGGCGAGCGGGCTGAACGCGCCCAGGTAGCGGCCGAG
>JAYWIE010000417.1:0-2599 GCA_043789155.1 Rubricoccaceae bacterium
GGATGAGCCCGCCGACGGGCAGCGTGTCGAGCAGCCGCGCGACGGCGTCGGCCCCTTCGGCCGCGGTCTGCGCCGGCGGCAGGTTGTTGCCGAGCCGGACGATGAGCAGGCCGGCGGCTTTTTCGGTCGGGGTCACGGGCGCGGGTCAGGGTGGAGGCCGCAAGATCGACCCGTGGAGGCGCGCCGCGTCCCGTCTCGGGCGCGCGCGTCTTCGGCCCCGCGCCGGGCCGTCAGCGGTACAGCCCGTGGGCGTCGATGTACGCGCGCACGGCGTCGGGGACGAGGTAGCGGACGCTCCGGCCCGCCGCGATCCGTGCGCGGAGGTCGGTCGCCGAGAGGTCGAGCCCCGGCCCGTCGACGCGCGTCGCACGCGCGAGGACGTCCGCGCCGACGCCCGAGAGGTCCGCGCCCGGGCGCGCGTAGACGACGAGGCGCGCCATGCCGAGGATCGCGCCGGGCTCGCGCCACGTGTGGAAGCCCGCGAGGCTGTCGCCGCCCACGACGAGCGCGAGGTCGGCATCCGGGTGCTCGGCGCGCAGCGCGCGCAGCGTGTCGACGGAGTAGTGCGGCCCCGGGCGGCGGAACTCGGCGTCCGACACCGCGAAGCGGGCGTTGCCGGCGACGGCGAGGCGCGCCATCGCGAGGCGGTGCGCGGGCGCGGCGAGGGCGCGGGCGTCCTTGTGCGGCGGCGCGGGCGCGGGCATCCACAGGACGCGGTCGAGGCCGGCCGCCTCGGCGCAGGCCTCGGCCACGGCGAGGTGCGCCACGTGGGGCGGGTTGAAGGAGCCGCCGAAGACGCCGATGGTCATGCCGGAAGGTAAAGCGTTCCCCGCGTTGCCGCGATTCCCGCATCGATGTAGAGACGCCCCGCCGGGGCGTCTTTGCCGAGCACAGCGCGCTGGGCTGACGACGCCCCGGCGGGGCGTCTCCACGAATGCCGTGACGTCGTGGACGGTGACGTCGGGGACGGTGACGTCGTGGCCGGCGACGTCGTGGACGGTGACGTCGGGGATCGCCCGATGCGACACGGGGCTGGCACCACAGGGCAGCATCTTGCCCGCGAGGCCACCGCCTCGCCCCGTCTCACCAACCCATCCGACCCATGTCGACCCCCGAAGACCAGACCGATCCGTCGGCCGTGAAGGACCCCGCCACGTGGACCACCGGCGACGAGGACATGACCGGCCCGCAGAAGTCGTACCTGCACACGCTCGCGCAGCAGGCCGGCGAGGACCCCGAGGCGCTCGACGACCTGACCAAGGCCGAGGCGTCGGTCAAGATCGACGAGCTGCAGCAGAAGACGGGCCGCGGGGCCTGACCCTGCACCGCGTGCCCGGACGTCGCGCCCGGCTCCCCCGCGGAGCCGGGCGCGCCTGCGTTCAGGCCGGGCGTTTCAGGCGGGGCGTCGGGCGAGAGCGATGCGGTCGCGGCCGGCGAGGTCCGGCAGGACGACGGCGTCGGCGAACCCCGAGGCAGCAAAGAGGTCGCGGACGTCCGCGCCGAAGTCGGCGTGCGTCTCGACGGCGAGCCAGCCGCCTGCGCGCAGCAGGGCCGGCGCGTGGCCGGCGAGGGCGCGGTAGAAGTGCAGCGGGTCGTCCACGAACAGGGCGAGGCCGGGCTCCCAGTCGCGCACCTCGGGCTCGAGGTCTGCGCGCTCGGCGGCCGGCACGTAGGGCGGGTTCGAGATCACGAGGTCGAAGGCCGCCGGGACGTCCGTGGCGAACTGCGGGCGGCGCGCGTCGGCGCGCACGAACGTGACGTCGAGGCCGAGCTCGGCTGCGTTAGCAGCGGCGACCGCGAGCGCCGCCCCGGAGACGTCGGCGGCGAAGACCTCGGCGTCGGGCCGCTCGTGCTTCACGGCGAGCGCGATGGCCCCCGAGCCCGTCCCGACGTCGAGCACCCACGGCCGCGCGACGCCGCGGATGCGCTTCAGCGCTTCCTCGACGACCTCCTCGGTCTCGGGCCGCGGGATGAGGACGTCCGGCGTGACCGCGAGGCGCAGGCCGTAGAAGCAGGCATGGCCCAGGACGTACTGGACGGGCTCGCGGGCGAGCCGCCGCGCGACCATGCCCTCGAAGCGGGCCGCCTCGGACGGCGCGACGCCGGCGTCGGGGCGCGCGAGCAGGGACGTCCGCGTCGCGCCCGTCGCCTCCTCGAGCAGCCACTCGGCCGTGCGGCGCGGGCCGTCGAGGCCGGCGGCGGCGAAGCGGGCCGCGGCGTCGGTGAGCAGGTCGCGGCGGGTCACGGCGGGCGGGCTGAACGGGGCGGGGCGGGGCGTAGAATAGCGCCCCTCACTCCCTCCCTGCATGACGCTGGATTCATTTGCGCGCGGCCGGACCGCGCTCGTCACCGGCGCGTCGTCGGGCATCGGGGCCGAGACGGCGCGGCAGCTCGGCGCGGCCGGCGCGCGCGTCGTCCTCGTCGCCCGGACCGAGGCGGCGCTCGACGCCGTCGCCGGCGAGATCCGCGCGGCCGGCGGCACGGCGCGCGCCGTCGCGGCGGACCTCGGGGCGGCGGACGCCGCCGCGGCGCTCGTCGCACGGCTCGGCGAGCCCGTCGACGTGCTCGTAGCGAACGCGGGCTACGGCGTGAAGGCGCT
>JAYWIE010000418.1:0-2590 GCA_043789155.1 Rubricoccaceae bacterium
GCGCCGACGCCGGGCGTCCGGACCCGCGCCGCCCGCCCGGACGCTCGGCCACGACCGCCTCGGTCGCGACGGCCCGCCCGGCGAGCCCGTTCGCCATCCCCGGCATCCGCCAGATGGACGTCGACGCGCACCTCAACGCGTCGTACACGTTCGAGCGCTTTATCGAGGGCGACTGCAACCGCCTCGCGCGGAGCGCCTCGTGGGCCATCGCGCAGCAGCCCGGCGCGACCGCCTTCAACCCGTTCCTGATCTACGGCGGCGTCGGGCTCGGCAAGACCCACCTCATCCAGGCCATCGGCAACTACGCGCTCGCCAACGGCCACGCGCGGACGGTCCGCTACGTCTCGTCCGAGACCTTCACCGCCGAGTTCGTCCAGTCGATCCAGAACAACCGCATCGCCGAGTTCTCGCAGTTCTACCGCCAGATCGACCTGCTCATCGTCGACGACGTCCAGTTCTTCAGCGGCAAGGAGAAGACGCAGGAGGAGTTCTTCCACATCTTCAACGAGCTCCACCAGACCGGCCGCCAGATCGTCCTGTCCACGGACCGCCCGCCGCGCGACATCGTCGGCATCGAGGAGCGCCTGCTGTCGCGCTTCCAGTGGGGCCTCTCCGCGGACGTCCAGATGCCGGAGCTCGAGACGCGCATCGCCATCCTCAAGCGCCGCGCCACCGACGACGGCACGCGCGTCCGCGAGGACGTCATCGAGTACGTCGCGACGCACGTCAAGTCCAACATCCGCGAGCTCGAGGGCGCGCTCATCCGGTTGCAGGCGCACGCGGCGCTGACGAGCCGCGAGATCGACCTCGAGCTCGCCCGCGAGGTGCTCCGCGACCTCATCAAGGAGTCCCGCCCGACGCTTTCCGTGGAAGAGATCCAGCGCGTCGTGTGCGACTACCTCAAGATCCCCGAGGACCTCGTCCGCGCGCGCACGCGCAAGCGCGAGATCGTCCAGGCGCGGCAGGTCGCGATGTACTTCGCCAAGCAGCTCACGAAGCACTCGCTCAAGACGATCGGGCTGCACTTCGGCGGCCGCGACCACTCGACGGTCATCCACGCCGTGCAGTCCGTCTCGGACCAGATCGACACGGACCCGAGCTTCCGCGAGATGGTCTCGGCCGTGCGCAAGAAGCTCGACCTCCAGCAGCGCTGAGGCGGGATACGGGATGGGGGAGCCTCCCATCGCGCGCAGGCGCATTTTCTCTGCGCATCCCACATCCCGCATCCCGCATGCCCTTGTCGGGGGGCACCATCCGCCCGATACTGCGTTCTCACACCCCGACTGCCCTCCCGACCGATGAAGTTCACCGTCTCCAGCGCCGAGCTGCTCCGCGCCCTCTCGACCGTCAACGGGGCCGTGCCGACGAAGAGCACGCTGCCGATCCTCGAGTGCGTCCTGTTCGAGAAGGACGAGGACCGGCTCGTGATCTCGGCGACGGACCTCGAGGTGTCCATCGTGCAGCGCCTCGACGTCCGCTTCGAGTCCAACGGCGACGGCGCGGCGCGGCCGCGCGTGGCCGTCCCGGCGCGCCGCCTGCTCGACACGCTCCGCGCGCTGCCCGGCCTGCCGGTGACGGTGACGACCGACGGCAGCTTCAACGTCGAGCTCACGACGGACCAGGGGCGCTACAAGATGGTCGGCTTCGACGGCGGCGACTACCCCGCGCTGCCGAGCCTCGACGGCGCGACGGCCGTCGAGACGACGGGCGCGCTCGTCAAGCGGGCCATCGACAAGACGGCCTTCGCCGCCAGCCGCGACGCCCTGCGGCCGGCCATGATGGGCGTCCTCTTCCAGATCCGCCCCGACGGCGCGACGGTCGTCGCGACGGACGGCCACCGGCTCGTGCGCATGAAGACGACCGAGATCACGGCGGCCGAGCCGCTCGACGTCATCGTGCCCGAGAAGGCGCTGTCGCTCGCGCGCAAGGCGGCGACGGACGGCGCGTGTACGATCCGGACGGCCGCGGGCTACGTCGGCTTCGACTTCGGCGAGACGCAGGTCTCGGGCCGCCTCATCGAGGACCCGTACCCGAACTACGAGGCCGTCATCCCGGTCGAGAACGAGAAGACGCTGACGGTCGGCCGCGAGGCGCTGCTCGCCGCCGTGCGCCGCGTCGCGCTCTACTCGTCCTCGACGACGCACCAGATCCGGCTCTCGCTCTCGTCCGACGCGCTCGACGTGTCCGCCGAGGACGTCGAGCGGGCGTCCGAGGCCAAGGAGCGCGTCCTGTGCGACTACTCGGCCGAGGCGCTCGAGATCGGCTTCAACTCGCAGTACCTGCTCGAGGTGCTCCAGAACGTCGACGGCGAGGACACGGTCTTCGAGTTCTCGTCGCCCAACCGCGCCGGCGTCGTCCACCCGGCCGAGGCGGCCGAGGGCGAGGACCTGCTGATGCTGATCATGCCGGTGATGCTCAACACGTACGCCTGAGGAGCGGGGAGCGGCCAGCGGGGAAATGCGCGGCGCGCGGCCTTCGGGCTCCGCGCCGCGCCGCGTTTCGGGCACGTTGGACGGGGGCGTCGTGGGCGGCGTACGCCGGGAAGGGGTCGGTGGGCGTAGGGCCACAGCATGCTGTGGCCCTACCGAGC
>JAYWIE010000419.1:0-2586 GCA_043789155.1 Rubricoccaceae bacterium
CAAGTAGACTCGTGGCGGCCCCCCGAGACGGCCGGCCGGCCGGTGGCGACCCGCGGCCCGGCCGCGAGCCCCGGCTGCGCGCCTTCCCGCGCGGCCGCCGCCTCAAGCGCCGCCTTCTGCTTCGGCCCCTCTTCGACCGCGCCCGGCCCGAGGTCGGGCGCGTCCGTGTCGGGCCGGTCGTGCTGCTGACGCGCGTCGTGCCGCGGGACGCGACCGGGGCCGACAGCCCGGTCCAAGTGGCGTTCGCGCCGGGCCGCATCGTCCGCGGGGCCGGCCGCGTCCGCCTGCGGCGCGTGATGCGCGAGACGTTCCGGCTCCACCAGGGGCCGCTGCTCGACGCCTTCGCCGGCCGCCCGGACTGCCTCTCGGCCGTCGTCCTCTTCCGCGGGCCCGCCGCGACGGCTGAGGCCGACGTCCGGCGCTGTCTCCCCGAGGCCCTCCGCCGCGCCGCCGACCGGCACCGCGCGCCCGAGAGGCACCGCGTCCCCGACGCGGACCGCGCGCCCGGCGCGGGCCGCACCTCTGGCCCGCCGGCCGCGTAGCGCGGCCTCCCCAACCCGCGCTCCGGCGCGCCCCACTCCGTGGAACCGCAGGGATTCGACCGCAACGCGCTCATCGGCATCCTCCTGATGTCGCTGCTGTTCGGCGTCTGGATGGTCTACACCGCGCCGACGCGCGACCAGGCCGCCCGCCAGCAGGCCATCGCCGACTCGACCACCGCCGCCGACGCCCGGGACACCGCGCCCGTCGACGCCGAGATCGGGCCCGACACGCCCGGCGCGCTCGCTGCCCCGACCGACTCGGCGTTCGCCGTCGCCGGCGACTCGGCGGCCGGCGCGGACCGCCTCGTGACGGTCCGCACGGACCGCTACGAGGCCACGTTCTCGACGCGCGGCGGCACGCTCGTCCGCTTCCGCCTGCTCGGCTTCAACCACGCGACGACGTCCGAGCCCGTCGAGCTCGTCTCGGCGCGCGACGGCGCGGTCGGGGTCGGCTTCGTCCCGCCGCAGGGCGCGTACCTCGACACGCGGTCGCTCGCGTTCGCGCCGAGCGTCGGCGCGCCGGGCACCGGCGCTGCGCCCTTCGCCGGCGACACGCTGCGCGCCTCTGCCGGGCCGGCCGAGCTCCGCTTCGAGACGCGGATGCCCGGAGAGAATGGACGCCCCGGCGCGCTCCGCTTCGTCTACTCCTTCGCCCCGGACTCGTACGACGTCGGGATGCGCGTCGAGGCCGTCGGGACGGACGTGCTCGCGCGCGGCTCCTACGACCTCTCGTGGAACGGCGCGCTCCCGCTCGCCGAGGAGAACCCCAAGGGCGAGACGATGCAGGCCGGCGCGTACCTGCGCTCCGGCGGCGAGACCGAGTCCATCCACCTCACAAAGCCCATCGAGGCCGAGCCCATCGAGCGCACGGGTCAGGTGGACTGGGTCGCGGTGAAGACCAAGTTCTTCATCGCCGCCGTCATCCCGACGGCCCCGACGGCCGCGGCCGGCGCGCGCCTGACCGGGCAGCAGGTCGGCACGGCCGGCGCGTCCGGCTTCTCCCAGGACTTCTCGGCCACGCTCGAGATGCCGGCCCTCGCGGCGGGGCAGTCGCAGGCGCTCACGCTCTACCTCGGCCCGCTCGAGCTGCGCCGCCTCGCGACCTACGGCCTCTACGACACGGTCGACTTCGGCTTCGGCGGCTTCATCACCCGGCCCATCGCGCGCTACGTCATCGCGCCGCTGTTCGCCTTCCTCTCGACGTTCATCGCGAGCTACGGCCTCGTCATCATCCTCTTCGCGCTGATCGTGAAGCTGGTGCTGTGGCCGCTCACGAGCGCGTCGTACCGCTCCGCGGCCAAGATGCGCGAGCTCCAGCCCGAGCTCGCCGCACTCAAGGAGCAGCACCCGGACGACCCGCAGAAGCAGCAGGAGGGCATGATGCGGCTCTACAAGGAGCGCGGCGTCAACCCGCTCGGCGGCTGCCTGCCGATGCTGCTGCAGTACCCGATCCTGATCGCGCTGTGGCGCTTTTTCCAGTCCACGCTCGTCCTCCGCGGCGAGGGCTTCCTGTGGGCCAAGGACCTCTCGGCACCGGACGTCATCCTGCACCTGCCGTTTACGGTCCCGGCCTACGGCAACTACGTCTCGGGCTTCACGCTGCTCATGGCCGGCTCGATGCTGGCCTCGATGAAGCTCTCGCAGCCGTCGGGCAACGCGGTCACGGGGCAGCAGAAGGCGCTGCTCTACATGATGCCGCTCATCTTCCTGCTGTTCTTCAACGGCTTCCCGGCCGGCCTGAGCCTCTACTACCTCGCGTTCAACATCTTCTCGGTCGTCCAGCAGCGGATGGTGAACAAGCAGGTCCACGAGCAGGCGGCCAAGGGCGAGATCCCCGGCATCGGGGCCGCGGTGACGGTCAAGGGCACGCCGAAGGCCAAGGCCAACGGCCGCGCGAACGGCCTCGCGCCCGTCGCCGACGCCGCCGCGCGCCGCAAGAAGAAGTGAGCGGAGAGGAAGGAGGGAAGAGGGAAGAGGAAGGAGGTTCTGGAACTTCTCTCCTTCCTCCTTCCCCCTTCCTGCATTCCCCCCCCATCATCGCCCT
>JAYWIE010000420.1:0-2579 GCA_043789155.1 Rubricoccaceae bacterium
CACGCCCGCCGCCGGCACGGCCACGCGCGCCCCGGCGACCGCGAGCGTGCCGCCGAGGTCGAGGTCTTCGACCGTCACCACCGGCGCGGCCTCGCCCGCCGCGCGGTGCGCGGCGAGCACGAGCGTGAACGCGCCGGGCGCGCCGCCGACGTCGAGGTCCCACACCGGCGCGTCCGACGCGCCGCGGATCGCGGCGGCGAGCGCTTGCTCGCCGTCGCGGACAACGAGGCGCAGGCCGTCGTCGATGGCGGGCGGCTTGTGCAGATCGAGGCCCGCCGCGGCCGCGGTACCTGCCGCGGCGACGCCCAGGAACACGTGGTCGGCGCTCGCGCCGGCCTCGGCGCGGACGTCCAGCACGATGCCGCCGGTCCGGGCGAGGAGGCGGTCGGCGGGGCGCTGCGCCTCGGGCGGGGGCGGGCCCCCGGGCAGGGCGTCGAACGTGAGCCGGGCCGGCCCGCCGGCGTTGAAGACGAAGTAGCCCTCCCATGGCCGCAGCACAGCCTGCGCCGGCTCGTAGGCCCCGCGGAACGCGACGGGGTCCTCGACCGACGCCGGCCGGCCCACGTCGTCCCACGCGACGGGGAACAGGAACGGGCTGCCAACCTGGTTCCAGCCCGGGGCCAGGTCGACCGTGAGGGCCGTCGCGAACGGCTGCGACCCGCGGAAGACGACGCCCGTCGAGAGGCCGGCCTCGACGTCGAACGCGCCGCCCGTGGCCGTGATGAGCCAGTAGCCTTCGCCCGGGCGGACCGGCCCGAAGGCGACGCGCCCGGCGGCGTAGTCGACCGCGCGGTTGCGGGCCGGGTCGAAGCGCAGCAGACGCCAGCGCGCCGGGTCGGCCCCGGGCCCGAAGTCGTCGCCGAAGACGGCGTCCGGCTCGTCGCTGCCGATGCCGTCGATGGTCGTCCCGGCGGGCACCTGCGACGCGAGGAAGAGCGGGACGCTCACCATGCGGTACTGCCGGGCCGGCAGCGGCGCGTCGGGCCGGGCGACGGGGATGAACGCCGGGATGCGGAACGGCCGCAGCGCGGGCGACGTGGCGGGCTCGGTCCGCGTCTGGCCGTCGAGGACGTACTCGGCGAAGGCGTCGACGCCCGACTCGGGGACGGCCGTAGGGAGCACGACGCGGAACACGCCGGGCGCGCCCGCCGGCTGCGCCGCGAGGCTCGTGTACGGGGCCGTCCCGACGGTCCGGTAGAAGACCGTCACGGACTGCGGGCGGAGCGTCTCGAAGCGGACCACGGCCGCGACGGGCAGGCCGACGACCGGGATCCGCGGGTCGAGCTCGACCGTGATGCCGGTGCCGCCGCGCGCCTGCGCGCGCGCCTGCGTGGGTGCCTGCGCGCGCGCCGGCGAGGGCACGGCGAGCAGGACGAGCGCGACGGCGGTGAGAGCACGCATGGCTATTTGCCGCCCGTGCCGGGCGACGTGGGCGGGTCGGGTGGGTCCGGGAGCGACCCGAGGATGCCGGCCGCGCTGCCCTCGGCGACGGCCTCGCGCGAGTTCGGGTTGGGACCGATGAGCCCGCGGAGCGTGGCTGTCATGTCGTCGGCGCGAGCCGAGACGAGGTCCAGGCCGCGCGGCGCGGCGGCGCGCGCGGCACTCACGAGGACGGACGCGGCGGGGCCGCCGACGGCGGCCGAGAGCGCGGCGGCGTCGCGGCGTGCCGCGGCGAGGGCGAAGCCGGGGTCGCGGGCGACGGCGTCGGTGTAGAGCGCGCGGGCCGCGCCGGCGTCGCCGGCGTCGTCCGCCATGAGGCCGCGGCTGAACAGCAGGAAGGCCTCGAGGTCTTCGGTCGGGGCGCGGAGCAGCCGCGCGTCGGCCGCGCCGCCGACGCCGAGTGCGGCGAGCACGCTCCGCGCGACCTCGCCCTGGAGGCGGAACAGGTCGGCGAGGCCGCCCTCGGCCGTCCCGGCCGCGAGCGAGTCGCCGCTCCACACCGCGGCGTCGATGCGCAGCGAGCGGGCATCGCCGCGGGTGTCGTCGCGGACGTCGTACTCGCCGCCGACGAGGCGGCCGGCGCGGAGGAGCCGGCCCACGGGCGGGGCCGTCGCGGCGTCGAGGCGGCCGGCGCGCGCGAGGGCGAACTCGGCCAGCAGCGCCTCGAGGCGCACGCGCTCGACGACCGTCAGGCCGGGGACGGCCGCGAGGTCCACGGAGAGGACTTCGGCGAGGCCGCGTCCGAGCGGCGCGTAGGCGGCGTCCGCGCCGCGGTAGGCGAACGGGAGCACGGCGACGGGCCCGCCGCCGCCGGCGGCGGCGTCGGCCGCCGCGGGGACGTCGGCGAGCGTGTCCTCGGCCGCGAGCGAGGCCGCGAACTCGGTCCGCAGCCGCCGCCGGACGAGCCCGTCGAGGCGTGCGCGCAGCGAGTCGCGGTAGACGTCGGCCGGGGCGAGCTGGTCGTAGCGCGCGTAGACGGCCTCGGCGTCGCCGGCGGGTACGGCGGTGCCGAGCGCCTCGGTCGCGAGCGCGAGCAGGTAGAGCGCCCGGCCGTCGGCGGGGCGGAAGGCGACGGCGAGCGCGAGCGCGTCGCGGGCCCCGGCCGTCTGGCCCTCGCGGGCGAGCGCGGCCCCGAGCTC
>JAYWIE010000421.1:0-9099 GCA_043789155.1 Rubricoccaceae bacterium
CGGAGCGGTCCGCTTCGGTGATGATCCAGACCTTGCCGCCGGGCGTGTCGTAGGCCGAGAGGAGCCGCGCGCCGCAGTCGAGCGCCTCGGAGTTGGCGCGGAGGTCGTCGGCGTCGAGCGCGCCCCAGTCGCCGGCGGCGTGGCGCTTGACGAGCGCGAGCATGTCGAAGCCGACGTCGTGGGCGAGGTCGAGCGCGGCCGACGTGGCGACGAGGTGGCCGAGCGGGAAGAGCGCCGCCCCGCCGAGCCCCGAAGGGCCAGGCTGGTAGGCGGCGGGCGACTCGCGGACGGTGGCCGGCGCGCGGGCCGGGAGCGGCAGCCCGGACGCGCGGAAGGACAGCGGGAGCGCGAGGAGCACGTCGAGGCGCTGGAAGGCGGCGCGCTTGCTGCCGTGGACCCACTCGATGATGTGGAGCCCGTTGGGGTTGGGGCAGCGGCCGTAGACCGTGAGGCGGTAGAGGCCGCGGCGGAGGTGGTCGACGGCGTGCGTGGCCGTGGCACAGAGGCGGGACATGGCGGGGGCTGGAAGGGGCCGCTCGCGGAGTGCGTGGCGGCCGGTGCTGGTGGCGCGCGGAGCGGGTAGGGGCCACTCGTTGCGTTATTGAATCAACCTTTTTTGATGCGTACATGTTCCCAATCCGGACCGAAAACCCGAGATTTTTCAGGCCTCACTGCCGGGCTAGCCGAACAGCGACGCCTGGACGACGACGGGCCGAACGCCCACCCACGCCCCGCCCGGACCCGCCCCCGCCGGGCACGGCGCGAGCCCCCAGCCGGCCGGAGCCGCGACGCCCGGCGGGAGGAAGGCGAGGGCCGGCACGCCGAGCCCGACCGCGAGCGCGAGCGACGCCCACGTGCCCGACCCGTAGCCGGCGAAGCACGCCGAGGCCGAGCGCGACGGCGCGAGCGCCCGGCCGCGGACCCGGCCAGACGGGCACGGCCCCGCCGGGAACGCGAGCCAGAGCGCCCCGCCCGGACCGGCCCCGGCCGCGACGGCCCGAACGACCGCGACCGAGCGCGCCGCCGGGATGCCCCCGAACGCCGAGACGCGGAGGACGCGCGCCGACGGGCAGAGCGCCCGCGCGCAGGCATCGACGCCCGACGCGCAGCCCGTGACGACCACGGCCGACGGCGCGAGCTGCCCGAGTGCCCACCGGCAGGCAGACAGCGAGGCCGGCAACGGGGCGCGAGCGCCCGAGACCCCGACGACGGAGGCCGAGCGGAGCGCGGCGGTGAAGGATGTGAGCGACACAGCGGAATGGGGCCAGAGTGACAGGCCGGGGGCCTCATAGCCGCATTCAGGGAGCGGGGCACGGCATGCAAGGCCGGCCGCAGGCCGCGTGCGAGGGCTGGAGGGCGTCAGCCCGGAAGCCCGAAGGCCTTGCGGGGCGTGCAGGGCCGCGCAGCGGCCCGACCGCGACCCAAGTTGACCGAGCCCCCGGCCCCACCCGACCTGCCGAGCGCAGCGAGGACCGATTGCATTTCCCTCGCTGAGGTGCGCATTCGCCACTGGCGCTCCTTCGAGAAGAGCGGGGGGCGCGGTGCAGCCGCGTTGCCCGCGGGGCCGCAGAGCCGGCGGCGCGCGGGACCGTCTTCGGGACCGGGCGACGCGGGCGAACGGCGCGGTGGCGACCTGTCGCTACGCCTGCGCCTCGGCGAGCCCGTTCCAGTCCGTCGTGTAGCCGGGTGAGCGCCGCTGCTGGTGCATCTGCCACCCTTCCGTCCGCGCCTTCATTCCTGCCGCGGCACCGGCTACGCCGAGCGTCCCGGCCCCGTAGAGTCCGTTCACGGCGTCTACGGCCGCCATCAAGGCGCGCTTGCGTGGGTCGTGCGGGACGAACAGGTTGGCCTGCTCCGGCCGCTCGTCCGCGAGGTCCAGCAGCGTCACGCCGGCCTTCCTGTAGCGGACGCCCGGACGCCAGATGCGGCCCAGCAGCTCCTTCGCCGCGCGCACGAGGTCGGGCGTGAACGCCGTCGGCTGCGGCAGACGCGCCGAGACGCTGCGCTCGTAGTGCGGGCCCGCGCCGAAGTGCCGCGTCGTGATCATGACCGAGAGCCCGGCCGGGGCGAGCCCGAAGCGCCGCGCCTTCTCGGCCGCGCGCTGCACGTACGTCGCGACGGCCCGCTCCATCTCGTCCCGCGTCTCGACCGGCCGCGAGAAGGAGCGCGAGCGCACGATCGTCTTGCGCGTGGGCGGGGCGAGGTCGAGCGGCAGGCACGAGATACCCCGGAGCTCAGCGGCCGTTCTGGCACCGACGACCGTGAGGTGCCGGCGTGCCCAGTCGTCCGGCACGCGCGCGAGGTCGAGCGCCGTCGTGACGCCGAGCCCGTGGAGCTTCGCCGCGCGTGCCGGGCCGACGCCCCAGACGTCCTCGACGGGGAACGCAGACAGCACCCTGTCGCGGGCGTCGTCCGCCTGCGGGAAGACGAAGACGCCGCCGTGCGCGCGCGCGAGCTCGTCGGCGACCTTCGCGAGCGTCTTCGTCGCGCCGATGCCGACGTGGATCGGGATGCCGGTGCAGCGGTGGACCGTCTCGCGCATCTCGTGCGCGACGTCCGGCAGCACGTCGTGGCCGAGCCGGGGCAGCAGGTGGAACGCCTCGTCGATGGAGTAGACCTCCTGCACGGACGCGAAGCGCCGGAGCACGCTCATCACGCGGCGCGACATGTCGGCGTAGAGCGCGTAGTTGGACGAGAACACGCGCGCGCCGGCGGCCTCGAGGCGGCCGCGGCACTGGAAGTAGGGATCGCCCATGCGGACGCCCGCCGCCTTGACCTCGTCGCTGCGGGCGACGACGCAGCCGTCGTTGTTGGACAGCACGGCGACGGCGACGCCCTCGAGCGCGGGGTCGAAGACGCGCTCGCACGAGCAGTAGAAGCATTTGCAGTCGACGAGCGCGAACACGCGCCCTGTGCTGCGGCCCTGCCTCGCGGCGGTCCCTGGTGCGGCGGCCATGCTTGTTACCGGAGCATGGAGCGCGCGACGCCGACGACGACGCCCCACACGCGGAGCTCCTGGTCCGGGCCGACGACGACCGGCGGGTACGCCTCCGGGTCGGCGGCCCGGGCGACGAGCGCGTAGCGGGAGCCCACCTTTCCGAGCTCCTTGACCGTCATCTGCCCGTCGAGGACCGCGATCACGGTCATGCCCACGCGCGGCTCGACGGACTTGTCGACGACGAGCACGTCGCCGGAGTGGATGCCGGCGCGGATCATCGAGTCGCCCTGGGCGCGGATGAAGAATGTCGAGTCGGGGTTGTGGACGAGGTGCGCGGCGATGTCGAGCTCGGCCTCGTCGAAGTCGTCGGCGGGCGACGGGAAGCCTGCCGGGACGCGGCCGCCGTCGGCGAACGGCAGCGGCCGCGGCTCGGCCGCGACGTAGGGCCAGATGTCGGAGCAGGTGACGCCGTCGGCGACGAACCAGCCGGGGCCAGGCCAGCCGGGGCCAGGCCAGCCGGGGCCGGTCGTGATCTGCGCAAGCTGTGGAGGCCGGCCGGCCGCGCCGTCGCCGGCGGTTGCAGCATCGAGGTCGAAGGAGAGAGGCACCGGGGGAAGGGGTGGGCGACGGGGCCGACGAACGGTTATCCCCCGTGACACCTGCCGTGGCACTGGCGCGACGGCCGCTTCGCCACTCATGTAACACACACCATCAGCGGGGGCATACCTGGCAGGGGGCACGTCACAGCTGGGACGCTGATACTCGACAGGCCCAAGCTAGGACGATCACTTCAAGTGATTGAGTGATTCATCACTTTCGATTCGGAAGGCCTCCTGTCGTGCAGGGGGTTGCCCCGGCACACGTGAACGGTGTGAGGCTCCGGGAGCACGTGCCTGCGCTGGAGTGCATGCCTCGCTACTCGCGGCTGGCCGGGTAAGCGATGGCGGTCCGAAAGTCCGCTCCCAAGAGGAGCGTGAGATGTCCGGCGAGAGGCAGCGGCGTCCCGCGCACGACCCGCGCCTCGTCCATACCGAGCTGGCGGGCCAGATCCTGGCCTGCTGCCAGAGATGAGCCGTGCACGAGGACGAGCGTCTGCGCCTGCCGAGCTGTCGCGGCGTCGCCCGTCACGACGGTCACGAGGCGCTCCCCTGCAGCGGCGCGCACCTGCTCGGCGACTGCGCCGGCGTAGTCAGCCCGCGGGTCGACGCCGTTGAGGACCTGGAGAGTTGATCCGGCGAGAGGAAGGCCTGCGTCCGGGGCTGGCCGGAAGACGACCGCTAGAGCACCGAGCACCACGGCGGCGAGCGTCGCCCATGCGAGCTGCGTGAGGCGCTGGAAGTCGCGGGCACGGGCGCTCCGAAATGCCTCGTCGGCCGCGGCAAGCTGGGTACGGAGTTGCGCCGCGGTGTCGGCCACGCTGCGCGCGAGCGCGGCGCTGGTGTCGGTCGACGCCACCAGCAGGTCGGCGCGGAGGGACACGGCCGCCTCGCGGGCCTCACCAACCGCACGCTCTGCCTGCTGGACCGGATCGGTGAGCGCGTGCAGGGTTGTGGCCGACTCCTTTCGGACGTCGGCTGCAGCCCCCCTGAGTGCACGAACCAGCGCATCTGCCCCCTTCTGGCCGTCTGCTGCCACCGTCGCCTGGATCCGGCCTGTGGCGTCGGCGACAGCGGCAAGCGCTGCGGTGAGCGCGACGAGTGCGGCCTCGACCTGCTCGGTCCCGCGGGTGGCTGCGGCCTCGACCGTCCGCGCAGCAGCGGCTCCGCTGGTTTCGATCCGCTGTCCGGCGGCCACCGCGACGGTCGTCGTCGTGTCCGCGATGACCGTCGCGGCGAGGTCTGCCGCCGCTGTGAGGCCCTCCAGGCTCCTCTCGACGGCTGGACGGACCTGCTCGACCGCGAGGAAGGTTGTTGCGGCGTCCTGTGCGGCGGCGGCGAGGGCACGTGTGGGCCCGACGGCAGCAGCGACCTGCGTGCGGAGGTCCGCAGCGCCCGCACGAAGGTCGGCGAGCCCATCGAGCGCAGACTGGTATCCGTCGAGCTGGTCGAGGAGCGCTTGGGCGGCCGTGGCAGCTTGCGAGAGGGAGCGGCCGGCGGCCGGGCGCGGGGGAGCGCTAGACATGGAAGGTCGGGAGCGAGGCGAAGAGGCCTGCCGTGCGCGCGGCGAGGCGTTCAAGGATGACGGCTGAGGCCTCGTCCTGTTCGTCAGGCCGCTCGTCGTCGCCGGCGAGTGCGACGAGGCCCTCGAAGGAGAGCAGTCCCTTACCAGCCATGAAGCGCGTGGCCGTGATGCCCTCGTGCGCGAGGAGCGAGCGGTAGGCCGCCTCGCGGCGGGCGAGCGCCTCCCGGAGGGCGTCGAGGTCGGCCCGTGGGACGGACGTGCCGAGTGCGGCCTCGAAGTGTGCGACCTCGTCCTGGAGCCGGACGACGGTTGCCCGAGCATCGGCGAGGTCGCGGTGGAGCGCGTCGAGCGCGTCGACCTGCTCGAGCCAGATTGCTTCGAGCACGTCGTGGCGTGCTGCGAGGTCCTGGTGCTGTGCGGCGAGGGTGCCATGTCGAGTGGTGAGCGCGTCTAGCTCGTTTTGGAGACGCTGCACGTCCTCGGCCGACGAGCGGAGATGTCCTGGTCGGTCGCGGAGGAGGGATTCGTCGAAAGGGCGCGCCGGGCGCGGCCACCGGGCCTCAACGGCGATCCACTCGAGCCCGGCGTGGAGGGAGCGCGCGCACGCGACGGCGTCGGCCGCGAGGAAGGCCGGCGACTCGACGTGGACGGCGTGGTTGCCCAACCTCCGAACCGAGTGGAGCGCGTCGACGGGCGCGTCCGAGGCGTCCTCCGTGATCGCGGCGATGGTGTCCTTGAGCGACGGGCGGGGCGTCCAGAACCGCCGCCGGTCCCGCTTCAGCAGACGGTCGGAGGCGAGCTCGAGTGCGAGGCGGGCATAGAATCCCGATGCGCGCGGATCGCAACGCGCGAACCCTTCGGCGCGGAGCGCCGCCTTGAGCACGGCGGCACTCCCCTCCCCTACAAAGTCGAAGTTGGAGACGGCAGACATCGGGAGATTCGGAGGCGCGCGGCGCACGAAGATCGCTGCGGGTGCAGTGGGATGCCAGCCCGCACGCGTCGCATCATGCCGTACGGAAGGTGACGTATGCTCCACGCGGCTCGATGCGGTAGAGCCCTGCAGAGGCGTCGGAGAAGGGGTTGGGGAGGAGAGCGATGGACGGTTCGGAGAGCGCGTCGCTGACGCGGGCGATGAGGTAGCACGTCCGGCCCGAGCGGTCGAGGGCAGCGGCTTCGGCGGCGGCGACTTCGGAGCTTCCCATCTCGAACGTGCCGGGCGTTCCGGCGGAGGCCTTGACCTCGACGCAGAACCGGACGCCGTCGTGGTCGAACGCGAGGTCGTAGCCGAGGCCGTCGTTGCCGTCGCCGGGGTAGACGTGCTCGCGGGCGCGCGAGACCCACGCTGCCGGCGGGACCGCGTCTGGGCCGTAGCGCGCGCGGAGCGCGCGGAAGACGAGCATCTCGCCCGCGGCACCGACGAGGTCCTTCTTCCACTGCGGCCCTCCGGGAGGGTCGGTGGGAGGCCCCCCGGTGGGTAGTCCCTCTAGGAGCGTCGGCGCCAGGGGCGTGCCCCGGCCGCGCCGGGTCCGTGCGGGGGCGAGGGCGGCGAGGGCGGCCAGATCGACGAGTGGCAGGGCGTCTTCGGCGACGGCCGCCTGCAGGTGAGCCCAGAGGTCGCCTCCACCGCCTTCGGTCGCGTCGAACGTCGCGCCCCAGACAGGGACGGTCCGGCGGCGGCGCTGCTGCTGCTCGCTCTGGTCCGAGGCGCGCTGGTGGGCCTCGTCGAGCTGGGTCTGCGAAACACCGACGGCGGCGAGGAGATCTGGGAGCGACTCTGCCGACGACGCGGCCGAGACCAGGGGTGCCGGGAGGGCGTGGCGGGCGGCGGCGGCGACGTGGCGACGTGCCTCGGCATCGGACCAGAGGCCTGTGATGCCCGAGTGGCGGACGGCGGCGTGGGCCGCATCGAGCAGGGCCTGCTCCAGGGCGGGCGGAGAGACTGCGCCGGATGCGCGGGTCGCGTCGGCGATGCGCGCGAGCTGGATGGCGGCGAGGTTCGCCTGCCGGGCATTTTCCTCCAGCAGACGGTCCGGGTCGACGACGTCCAGTCCGAGAGAGGCGAGGGCGTCACGCGCGTCTGCAGGACGGGCGGCGGAGGCGAACGCGTCCAGAGCCGCGGGATCGGCCGCAAGCTGCTGAAGAGCGGCCACGAGCGGCGCTACCGCGACCGAAAACGGCGGGTCCCAGTGAAGGCTGTCGAGCGCCTCCGGAGGGGCAACCGAGAGGTTCGGCGCGAGATCCGAGTAGGTGCCGGGGGAGCGGTCCCGGAGGCAGGCATGCCGGAGGAGGGCGCGGGCGAGCGGATTCGCCTCGCGGAGGTGCGCCCGCGCGAGGGCATCGGCAGCGACGTTGCGGACGGGCGGTGCGCCGATGCGCGCGAGCGCGTCGTTCCAAGGACCGAGGTCGGCTGCGGGACCGAGCCGGCCGTAGAGGGCGCGTCCCAGCGCAGCGTCGTCGGGAGCATGCTGGCAGAGGTCCCAGAGCGCCGCGTGAGGGAGGGCCTCCGAAGCGAGCGGCCGGAGGGCGGCCTGGAGGGTGCGGGCCGAGGCCGCACCCGAGACCACGTCGAGCAGGTGCGGCCCGAGGAGCGAGACGGCGGCACGAGCGCGCTCGACCGAGAGCCCGAGGTCGCCGCGGAGGTGCCGTCGGACGTGCGCGAGCGCGTCCGCGTCGATGCGCAGCTTGGCCAGGGCGAGGGCGACGGATTCGTCGGTGGGCGGCGCGTCGACCGTGGCGCCTGTAGCGGCGAGCGACTCGAGCACGAACGCGAGGGCGACGTCGACGTCGCGCCGGTCCAGCAGGGCCAGGAGCGGCTCGACGAGGGCCGGGAGCGGTGCGCTGCGCGCGACCAGGAGCGTCGACGTCGCGGCGTGCCAGTGCGCGTGGACCGGGGCTGCGGGCGAGAGCGGGAGGCCGCCCGCAGCGAGCGCTGTCTCGAGGCGGTCGACCGGGACGAGCCGGGTGCGGAGCAGCAGAGCGGCGGCCCGCCGGAACGAGTCTGTGTTGACCCCGCCACCGTTGCCGCCGAACGCATGGGCGGCGAGGGCGATCTCGGCGCGCCAGCCCATGGGCTCTGCGCGCCGCAAAGCGGCGTGCGCGGCGTGCCAGGGAACGCCGTCGACGAGGACGGAGGCCGTGAGGGTGCTCGTGCGCAAGAGGTGGCGGCCTGGCGCGTCGGCGGCGGACACGGGAGCCGAGTCGGCGAGCCGCCGGGCGACGCGGGGGTCGACGAGGACGAGCGCGTGGCCGTGCTGGTGCAGGATGGCCGCCGTCGACTCGTCGCCGTCCGGTACGAAGACCGGCGGGCCATCTGCGAGCAGGTCCGCGGCCGAGAGCCGCCCCGCCCCGTCCCGGACGACGACGTGGCGGGGCCAGGGTGCGCGGCTGGCGAGATGCTCCCAGCCGTCGCGTGCGTGGAACGTGACGTCCCTCTCGGGAGCCCCTTCGGCAAGCCCAGTCGCGACCGCGTCCAGGAAGCGTGCAGCGTCGGGCGAGGTGGGTTCGTCGGCGAGGCGACCGGACCCGAGCCGCGCGAGCGCGTCGGCTGCGCCGGGTGCTGTGGCGATGCGGAGCGGGACCGGCTGGAGGTAGTCGTAGCGCCGCCGGTCGCGGTCGGCGAGCCAGCGTTCGGGCAGGAGCCACCAGCGGCCGGGCGGGTCTGCGCGGGTGCCGTCCGACAGCCAGGGAAGCCACCGGAGCAGGAGAGACAGGGGGCTTTCGATGACCATCATGTGCGAGTCGCCGCCGAGCTTCCGAACGGCGACCCGGTGCCACGAAGAGCGGGTAAGCGAGGCCCGGAACTGGTCGTCGGTCGCGTCGGGCCAGCGGTGGAGCGAGGCTGCGACGAGCCTGCTCAGGGAGTCGAGCGTCTTCGGCCCGAGCCCGTCGAAGACGTCCAGGCCCGGGAGTGTCCAGACCGTGCTGAAGCGGTAGGGCTTCACCCCTGCGTAGTCGTTCTGCTCGGCGAGAGCGGCCACGAGGACGGGCCGGATGCGCTGCCACTGCGCCGGGTGGAACCCGGCGGGTGGTTCTGCGGGCAG
>JAYWIE010000422.1:0-9096 GCA_043789155.1 Rubricoccaceae bacterium
CTGGCACTTCTCGCACGTCCAGCGCGGCGCGCGCATCGGGCGCGGGTGCTCGGTCGGCCAGAACGTCAACGTCGGCGAGGACGTCGTCGTCGGGGACCGCGTGAAGGTCCAGAACAACGTCTCGCTCTACACCGGCACGACGGTCGAGAGCGACGTCTTCCTCGGCCCGTCGTGCGTGCTCACCAACGTGACCAACCCGCGCAGCCAGGTCGCGCGGCGCGCGCTCTACGAGCCGACGCGGCTGCGCCGCGGCGCGACGGTCGGGGCCAACGCGACCGTCGTGTGCGGCGTGACGCTCGGGCGCTACTGCTTCGTCGCGGCCGGGGCCGTCGTCACGCGCGACGTGCCGGATTACGCGCTCGTCGTCGGGACGCCGGCGCGGCGCGCGGGCTGGATGTCGCGCCACGGCCACCGCCTGGCCTTCCGCACGGCCGAGGGCACGGACACGGCCGAGCCCGGCGCGGCCGGCGTCGCCGTGTGCCCGGAGTCCGGGTTGCGCTACGCGCTCTCGGCCGAGGGCGTCGTGCGCTGCCTCGACCTCGACGAGGAGGCCCCGCTGCCCGACGCGCTCGCCGTGGGCGTGGGGGGCTACGACAGCTTCAAGGACGGGATGCGGGATGCGGGATAGGGGATGGGAGACTCCCGCTCCGCCACGCTCCATTCCGATCTGCGCATCCCACATCCCTTATGCCCCATCCCCCCATTCCCATCCTCGACCTCGCGCCGCAGCACGACGCGCTCTGGCCCGAGCTCGCGGCCGCGTTCGAGCGCGTCGGCCGCTCGGGCGTGTTCATCGGCGGCGAGGAGGTGCTGGCGTTCGAGGCTGAGGTCGCGGCGTTCCTCGGGACGCGCCACGCCGTCGGGCTCAACTCGGGCACGGACGCGCTCGTGATCGCGCTGCGCGCGCTCGGCGTCGGGCCGGGCGACGAGGTCGTCACGAGCCCGTTCTCGTTCTTCGCGACGGCCGAAGCCGTCTCGAGCGTCGGCGCGACGCCCGTCTTCGCCGACGTCGACGCGGCGACGTTCATGCTCGACCCCGACGCCGCCGAGGCGGCCGTGACCGCACGGACGCGCGCCATCATGCCGGTCCACCTCTACGGCGGCGTCGCGCAGATGGCGCGGCTCGCGGCTGTCGCGGAGCGCGCCGGGGCGGCGCTCGTCGAGGACTGCGCGCAGTCGTTCGGGGCCGTCTACGCCGGCGACTGCGCCGGCTGCGGCGGCACCCGCTGCGACCCGACCGCCCGTGCGGCCTTCGCCGGCCGGCAGACGGGCACGCTCGGGGCCGTCGGCTGCTACTCGTTCTTCCCGTCCAAGAACCTCGGCGCGCTCGGCGACGCCGGCCTGCTCGCGACCGACGACGACGCGCTCGCGACCGAGGCGCGCAAGCTCCGCGCCCATGGCGGGCTGCGGAAGTACCACAACGAGGCCGTCGGCTACAACTCGCGGCTGGACGCGCTCCAGGCGGCGCTGCTGCGGGTGAAGCTGCCGCACGTCGCCGCGGCCAACGCCGGCCGCCGGGCGGCCGCGGCCCGCTACACGGCGATGCTCGCCGGCGTCGCCGGCGTCGCCGCCCCCCGCGTCACGCCGGGGCACGTCTTCCACCAGTACACCGTAAGGATTCTGGGCGGCCGCCGCGACGCCGTGCACGACGCGCTCGCCGCGGCCGGCATTCAGACGATGGTCTATTATCCGGTCCCGATCCACCGCCTGCCCGTCTACGCGAGCGCCGGCTACCCGTCCTTCCCCGTCGCCGAGCGCCTCGCCGGCGAGGTTCTGAGCCTGCCCCTCGGCCCGATGATCGACGAGGCGACGCAGGCGCGCGTCGTTCGCGAGCTAGAAAAGGCAGTTTGAAGTTTGAAGTTTGGAGGGGTCGTGCTCGGTCCTCTCTTCTCTTCAAACTGACGGGCCGCGGCAGCCCTGCATCGCTCTTTTGCACGTCCCTCTTCAAACTGTTTCTGATGCCCACGCTTCTCGTCACCGGCGGTGCCGGCTTCATCGGCTCGGCCCTCGTCCGCCACCTCATCGCCGAGACCGACTACACGGTCGTCAACGTCGACGCGCTGACGTACGCGGGCAACCTCGACTCGGTCGCGGAGGCGGCCGCGAGCGCGCGCTACACCTTCGAGCACGCCGACATCTGCGACGCGGACGCGGTCGGGCGCATCTTCGAGACGCACCGGCCCGACGGCGTGGTCCACCTCGCGGCCGAGAGCCACGTCGACCGCTCCATCGACGGGCCGGCGGCGTTCGTCCAGACCAACGTCGTCGGGACGTTCACGCTGCTCGAGGCGGCGCGGCGTCATGCGGCCACGCACGCCGGCTTTCGCTTTCTGCACGTCTCGACGGACGAGGTCTACGGCACGCTCGGCGACACCGGGCTGTTCACCGAGCAGACGCCCGTCGCGCCCAACTCGCCGTACTCGGCGACGAAGGCCGCGAGCGACCACCTCGCCCGCGCCTACCACCACACGTACGGCCTCGACGTGGTCACGACGAACTGCTCGAATAACTACGGGCCCTACCAGTTTCCCGAGAAGCTGCTTCCCGTCGTGATCCTGAAGGCGGCCGCCGGCGAGCCGATCCCGGTCTACGGGACGGGCGCGAACGTCCGCGACTGGCTCTACGTCGACGACCACGTCCGCGCGCTCGTCGCCGCGTTCGAGCGCGGCCAGTCCGGCGAGACGTACAACGTCGGCGGGCACAACGAGTGGGCCAACCTCGACGTCGTCCACGCCGTCTGCGCCCTGCTCGACGAGATGCGGCCGGCCGGCGCGCCGCACGCGCGCCTCGTCACGTTCGTCACGGACCGCCCCGGCCACGACGCGCGCTACGCCATCGACGCGGCCAAGATCGGCCGCGACCTCGGCTGGACGCCCCGCGAGACGTTCGAGACGGGCCTCCGCAAGACCGTCCGCTGGTTCCTCGACAACGGCGAGTGGACCGAGCGCGTCCTCTCGGGCGCGTACCGCATGGAGCGCCTCGGCGCGGCCTGACCGGCAGACCGTCCACTCGCCTGACGGGCCCGGCGCTACCGGAGTGCCTTCCCGGAGCGAGCGGGCCTCCCTGATACAGCCGTCCTCTCCATGACTCGACTCTCTGTTGCCCTGTGCACGTACAACGGGGCCACGTTCGTGGGCGAACAGCTCGGAAGCATCGCTGCCCAGAGCCGCCAGCCCGACGAGGTGATCGTCCGGGACGACGCGTCCACGGACGACACGCTCGCCATCGTGCGGGCGTTCGCGTCGCGCGCGCCGTTCCCCGTGACCGTCATCGAGGGTGAGCGCAACGTCGGGTACGTCAAAAACTTCGAGGCGGCGATTCAGGCCTGCACCGGCGACCTCGTCGCCCTCTCCGACCAGGACGACGTCTGGCTGCCACACAAGCTCGCGCGCCTCGAAGCCGCGCTCGCCGCCGACCCGGAGGCGCTGCTCGCCTTCTCCGACGCCACGCTCGTCGACGGCGCGCTGAGGCCGCTCGGCGGGACGGTGTGGGAGAGCCTCGCGTTCACGCCGCGCGAGAAGCGACGCGTCGCCGCGGGAGGGGGGGACTCGACGCTGCTCTCGCGGCCGCTCGTGACCGGCGCGACGGTCTGCTTCCGCTCGTCGCTGGTGGGGCTCTCGCTCCCGTTCCCCGTCGAGGACTGGCACGACGCCTGGCTCGGGCTCGTCGCGACGCTCCACGGAAGGCTCGCCCTCGTCGACGAGCCGCTCATCCTGTACCGGCAGCACGCCAACAACGCCATCGGCGCGTCGATCGACCCCTCGTCGTTTCTGAAGGACGTCGTGGGGGACCTCCGCTGGCGCCGAGCGCTGCGTGCCGGCAGCGGCGACCCGCAGGCGTGGCTGCCCGGGAAGGTCGGCGATCTGCTGCGTACGGTGCGCCGCGCCCTCCGGGACACGCTGCCTCCGGAGATGGACGCGGTCGTGCTCGAGGCGGAGCGCTTTCTTGCGTTTCGGGCTGACCTCCCGGCGTATCCGAGGCGGGCCGTAGACGTCGCGACCCATCTCGCGAAAGGACGCTACTCGAGATTCGCGATCGGCGTCCGGTCTGCGGTTCGCGATCTTATCCGCTGAACAGCAGTCGCCGCCCGACACCGGGGTGCGCTGCGTCGCGCCGGCCGGCCTCGTACGGCGGTCTCAGTTCCGGGAGGGGTGCGGACATTCCTACTCGACACACACGCGTCTCTATGAAAGGCATCCTCCTCGCCGGCGGCTCCGGCACCCGGCTCTACCCCGTCACGCAGGCCGTGTCCAAGCAGCTGCTGCCGGTCTACGACAAGCCGATGGTCTACTACCCGCTCACGACGCTGATGCTCGCCGGCATCCGCGACGTGCTCGTGATCTCGACGCCGCAGGACCTGCCGCGCTTCCGCGACCTGCTCGGCGACGGCTCGCAGTGGGGCATGGCGCTGTCCTATGCCGAGCAGCCCACGCCCGACGGCCTCGCGCAGGCCTTCGTCATCGGCCGCGCCTTCGTCGGGGCCGACCGCGTCGCGCTCGTGCTCGGCGACAACATCTTCTACGGGGCCGGCCTCGAGACGATGCTGCGCCGCGCCGCGGCCCGCGAGAGCGGCGCGACCGTGTTCGGCTACCACGTCGCCGACCCCGAGCGCTACGGCGTCGTGAGCTTTGACGCGGCCGGCCGGGCGGTCACGATCGAGGAGAAGCCCGAGCGGCCGGCGAGCAACTACGCCGTCACCGGGCTCTACTTCTACGACAACCGCGTGCTCGACGTCGCGCGGACGCTCGCGCCCTCGGCGCGCGGCGAGTACGAGATCACGGACGTCAACCGGGTCTACCTCGACGCCGGCACGCTCGAGGTCGAGCGGATGGGGCGCGGCTTCGCGTGGCTGGATACGGGCACGACGGAGAGCCTGCTCCAGGCGGGCAACTTCGTGCAGACGATCGAGCAGCGCCAGGGGCAGAAGATCGCGTGCCCCGAGGAGGTGGCCTTCGAGCAGGGGTGGATCACGCCGGACGACGTCGCGCGCCTCGCCGACGTCTACCGCAAGAACGAGTACGGCACCTACCTCCGCCGCCTCCTCGACGGCCCGCCGCGTGCCGACGGGGCCGACGCCCGACCCGTCTCGGCCTGAGCCCCGACGCGCCGCTACCTTGCCGCCCCACCCACGGCCCGCCATGCTCGACGGCAAGAAGATCTTCATCACCGGCGGGGCCGGCTTCATCGGCTCGACGCTCATCGGCCGCCTCGTGGAGCACAACGAGATCGTCGCCTTCGACAACCTCACCCGCAACTCGCTCAAGGACCGCGACTTCCGCGACCACCGCAACCTCACGCTCGTCCGGGGCGACGTGCTCGACTTCGACGCCGTGCAGGCCGCGATGAAGGGCGCGGACGTCGTGGTGCACGCCGCGGCCATCGCCGGCATCGACACCGTGGCGCTCAAGCCCGTGACCACGATGCGCGTCAACATGGTCGGCTCGGCCAACGTGCTCGAGGCCGCGGCGCGGCTGGACCGCTGCGACCGCGTCGTGTGCTTCTCGACGAGCGAGGTCTTCGGCACGCACGGCTTCCAGTCCGCCGAGATCGACAAGACGTCGGTCGGGGCCGTCGGCGAGGCGCGCTGGACCTACGCCGTGTCGAAGCTCGCCGAGGAGCACCTCGCGCACGCCTACTTCTCCGAGCAGGGCCTGCCCACGACGTCCGTGCGGCCGTTCAACGTCTACGGGCCGGGGCAGGTCGGCGAGGGCGCGATGCGCGCCTTCATCGAGCGCGCCGTCGCCGGGCTCCCGATCCTCGTCCACGGCGACGGCTCGCAGATCCGCGCGTGGTGCTTCGTCGACGACATGGTCGAGGGCACGATGCTCGCGCTGACGCGGCCCGAGGCCGTCGGCGAGTCGTTCAACATCGGCAACGCGCGCGCGGTGGTCACGATCTACGGTCTCGCGAACACGGTCGTGCGCGTGCTCGGCTCGCCGTCCGAGATCTCGTTCGTCCGCAAGGACTACGCCGACGTCGAGCTGCGCGTGCCGGCCGTGAGCAAGGCGCGCGACCTGCTCGGCTTCGAGGCCCGCGTGGACCTCGAGGAGGGCATCGCGCGCACGGCGGCCTCCTACGCCGGCACCGCCGCCGGTGCCTCGGCCTGATGACCGCCCACGCCGCCGCCGCCTTCCTCGTCGCGGCCGGCCTCGTGCCGGCCGGCGCGAGCCGGCTCGGCCCGGACGCCGCGCTCACGGGCGCGGCGACGGACGCCGACGCCGCGGCCGGGGATGTCGCGTGGGCATCGCAAAAGGGCCTCGCCGCCCGCCCCGACCGCCTCGCCGCCTTCGCCGGGGCGCTCGTCGTCGTCCCGGCCGCGGCGGACGCCGCGCGCGTGCCCGCCACCGCGACGGTCGTCCCGGCCGCAGACCCGAAGGTCGCCTTCTCGGTGCTCGCCGGGCACCTCTTCCCGGACCTGCTCTCGGCCGGCTGGCCCGGCCACGCGGACGCGCCGGTCGCGCCGGACGCGCAGATCGGGCGGGGCGTCGTGCTCGCGCACGGCGTCGTGCTCGGGGCCGGCGTCGTGCTCGAGGACGGCGTCCGCGTCGGGCCCAACACGTGCCTCGCGCACACGACGGTCGAGGCCGGGGCCGAGATCGGGGCCAACTGCTCGGTCGGGCTCCCCGGCTTCGGCTACGCCCGCCGCGCCGACGGCTCGCTGCTCCGCTTCCCGCACCTCGGTCGCGTCCGGATCGCCCGCGGCGCGTCCGTCGGCAGCAACACCTGCATCGACCGCGGGTCGCTCGGCACGACCGTCGTCGGGGCCGGGGCCCGGCTCGACAACCTCGTCCACGTGGCCCACAACGTCGAGATCGGGGCCGGCGCGCTCGTCATCGCCCACGCCATGATCGGCGGCAGCTCCGTCATCGGCGCGCGCGCGTGGATCGCGCCGAGCGCCGCCGTGATCGACCATGTGAGCGTCGGGGCGGACGCCGTCGTGGGCATGGGGGCCGTCGTGACGCGGCCGGTCGAGGCCGGGGCCGTCGTCGTGGGCAGCCCGGCGCGCCCGCTCCCGCCGCGCCCGCCCGGGCCGCGCCCACCCGGGCCGCGCCCACCCGGGCCGCGCCCGTGACCGCGCTCCCCGACTTCACGCTCGACGCCTACGGCGGCCTGCTCGACGCGCTCGCCGCGTCGGGCTACACGGCCGCCCCCGTCACGGCGATGGCCGACGCGGCGATGGCCGGCGCGGCCGCCGACGTGGCGGCCGGGCCGACGGTCTACCTGCGCCACGACGTCGACTTCTCGCTCGCGCGCCTGCCCGAGATGGCCGCGGTCGAGGCCGCGCGCGGCGTCCGGGCGACGTACTACGTCGCGCTCACGCAGCCGTACAACCCGTTCTCGGCCGCGGGGCGCGCCGTCGTGCGCGCGCTGGCCGAGGCGGGCCACGAGATCGGCCTCCACTACGACCTCACGGCCTACCCCGAGCGCCCCGACGCCCGGCGCGGCCACCTCGCGTGGGAGCTCGACGCGCTCGCGCGCGTCGCCGGCGCGCCCGTCCGGACGCTGTGCATGCACCAGCCGTTTCTGGGCACGCCGGACCCGTTCCGCTCGCTCGGCGGGCTCGTCCATCCGCACGACCCGCGCCTGCAGGCGGGCGTCGTCTACGTCAGCGACAGCTGCCGCGCGTGGCGCGACGAGACGCTGCTGACCGCCTTCGGCCCGGGCCGCCCGCCGCGCCTGCTGCTCAACACGCACCCCGAGCTGTGGCTCGGGCGGCCCGGCACGCGCCGGATGGACGACCTTCCGCGCATCCTCGGCGACGCCACGGCCGAGCACCGCACCTACTTCGAGCACGAGGTCGCCGGCGTCTGGACGACGCACGACGCCCCGCGCCGCCACGACGCCCGCGAGGCGGCCCGGCCATGATCCGCCTCACCGTCCCCTCTCTCGACGAGACCGACTTCGCGGCCGTCCGCGCCGTGCTCGAGTCGGGCTTCCTCGTGCAGGGCGCGCAGGTCGAGGCCTTCGAGGCCGCCGTCGCCGAGGCTGCCGGCACGCGCCACGCCGTCGCGGTGACCAACTGCACGGCCGCGCTCCAGATGGCGCTCATGGCCGTGGGCGTCCGCGCGGGCGACCTCGTCGTGACGACGGCCTACTCGTGGCTCTCGACGGCCAACGTGGTCGAGCTCTGCGGCGCGCAGCCCGTCTTCGCCGACGTGGACGCGGGCACGTTCAACCTGTGCCCGGACGCGCTCGAGGCCACGCTCGCACGCCTGTTCGCGACGCGCGAGACCGGACGCCGGGTCCGGGCCGTCCTGCCCGTCCACGCCTTCGGGCAGATGGCGGACCTGACGCGGATCGTGGAGATCGCCGGCCGCTACGGGCTGCCGGTCGTCGAGGACGCGGCCTGCGCGCTCGGCGCGGCCCGCGACGGCCGCACGGCCGGGTCCGTCGGGGCGCTCGGCTGCTTCAGCTTCCACCCGCGCAAGGCCGTCACGACGGGCGAGGGCGGGGCCGTCACGACCGACGACGACGCCGTGGCGGACTACCTCCGCGCGCTCCGCAACCACGGCCAGAGTCGCGACGCGGCCGGCCAGACGCGCTTCGTGCTCGCGGGCTTCAACACGCGCATGACCGAGATGCAGGGCGCGCTCGGCACCACGCAGATGGCCAAGCTCGGCCGCATCGTCGCCGCGCGCCGGGCCGGGGCCGCCCGCTACGACGCCCTCTTCGCCGGGACGCCCGTCCGCGCGCCGCACGTGCCGGCCGGCTCCGAGCCCGTCTACCAGTCGTACGTCGTCCTGCTGCCCGCGGGCGCGGACCGCCCGGCCGTGCTCGCCGACCTGCGCGACGCGGGCGTCGAGGCGACCGTCGGGACGTACCACATGCCGATGACGGACTTTTTCCGCACGCGCGACGGCTACGCCGCGGGCGACTTCCCCGCGGCCGACGCCGTCTTCGCCCGGGCCGTGACGCTGCCGCTGCACGAAGGGCTCACCGAAGCCGACCAGGCGCGCGTCGCCGACGCCTTGCTCGCGGCGCTCGCCGTTGCGGCGTGACGGCCCCGGACGACCTGCTCGGCGGCCTCCGGGCCGTGCTCGCCGAGCGCGGCGACGCCGTCCGCGCGGAGTGGCACCGCACGCTCGCCTTCGGCGA
>JAYWIE010000423.1:0-9085 GCA_043789155.1 Rubricoccaceae bacterium
GCCGTCGTGCCGTCGTGCCGTCGTGCCGTCGTGCCGTCGTGCCGTCGTGCCGTCGTGCCGTCGTGCCGTCGTGCCGTCGTGCCGTCGTGCCGTCGTGCCAATCAGAAGCCCTTTATGGCCAAGCGGTCGCAGATGGAGAGGTAGAACGCGCACGACTCGAACGTGTCGGACGGGGTGAGGGAGAGGCCGATGAGGCGCGCGTGGTCGGCGTCGAGCGTGCCGAGAGGCTCGCCCCAGACGGCGCTCGCGGTCGGCACGATGCCGTCGTTGAGCCCGGCGAGGCCGTGCAGGATGCGGTTCGGGACGACGAGCGGCGGGTACATCGCCTGCGCCGTGCCCTTGCCGGCCCGCGACGCGAACGACGCGCACCACACGCCGGGCACCGTCGCCGCGCCGAAGCGCCGCAGTGTGTTGGCCGGCGAGAGCTCGACGAGCGCGTCAGCCGAGTGCGGGGCGGCGTCGTAGGCGGCGCGGCCGAAAAAGTCCATGATCCCGACGGCCCACGACCGGAGGCGCTCGGGCCGGTCGAGGACGAACTGCGCGAGCGCCGTCCCGCCGTGCGGCGTCGCGACGGTGACGATGCTCGCGAGCCGCTCGGCCCAGCCCGGCTCGGCCGCGAGACAGCGCGCGTCCAGCCCGCCCGACGAGAACGCGACGAGGTTGAGGCGCTCGGCACCCGTCTCGGCGAGGACGCGCTCGAGGCGCTCCGCCCACGCGAGCGCCCGCACGGCGACGGTGTCGTACGGGTTGACGGTGGGGGCGTAGGCCCAGACGCCGCGCGCGCGCAGGTGCATCGCCTCGGCGTGGAGCGCGCCGCCCGGCAGCACGCCCGCGACGGCCCCGAAGCCGTGCATCAGCACGACCGGGTAGCGCGTCGGGCGCAGCGGCGGCTGCGGCATCGCGCCGGCCGTCACCGTGCCTGCCTGCAGCGCGATCCGCGCGAGCGCGCGGGCGGGGCGGGCCAGCATCACAGCGCCGCCTGCACCGCCCACATCGCCAGCCCGGCGAGCAGCGGCACGCGGACGTTGTCGTTGAGCGGGATGGGGGCCATCTCGGCGACCGCGCCCACGGCCGCCCCGGCCGCGCACGCCCACGCGCCGAGCCCCGAGCCCGGCCACGCGACGACGCCCAGCCCGACCGCGAACGCCGTCGCCGCATAGGCGAGCGTGCCCTCGACGGTCTTGCGCCCGTCCGGCCAGGTCGTCCGCCCCCAGCGCCGCCCGACGACGGCGGCCGCGCCGTCGCCCACCATCAGCATCGCCATCGACGCCGCGGCCACGCCCGGCGGGAAGACGGCCGCGACGACGGCCGAGGCGACGCACATCCACGTCGCGCCGTTGAGGACGACCGGCGCGCCGAGCGGCGGGATCTCCTCGGGCCGCATCAGGCCCGAGAAAACGGTGTGGAGCAGGCGGCGCGCGGGCTCGACGCGGACCCGCGCCCAGTCCAGCCCGACCGCCAGCACCGCGACCGGGCCGAGCACGAGCGCGGCCGCCGGGCGGCCGAGCACGAGCATGGCCGCCGGCAGCACGAGCGCGCCGAGGTGGAGCGCCTTGCGGCGCACCTCGGCTGCGTATGGGATCGCGGCGTCTGTCATGCCGGCCAAGCTACCCCGCGCGGGTCCCCGCGCGCGCCCGGCCCGGCCGGCGGCGGCGCTACGTTTCGGCCCCTCGCTACAGCTCTGGCCCGTGCCGCCGCTCGACTCTCTCGCCCCGCTCCGCGCCGACGTCTCGCACGCGGCCCTCCGCCACAACGCCGCCCAGATGCGCCGCCTCGCCGGCCGCGCCGAGGTCATGGCCGCCGTCAAGGCCAACGCCTACGGCCACGGGGCCGCGGACGTCGCGCGGACGCTCGCCGCGGCCGGCGTGCCGCGCTTCTCGGTCGCCAACGTGCTCGAGGGCGTCGCCCTTCGGGAGGCCGGCATCGCCGCGCCGGTCCTCGTCATGGGCGCGGCGCTCCCCGAGGCGCTGCCCGCCTTCGCCCGCTTCAGTCTCGACCTCACCGTCACGTCGCCCGAAGGCGCGGCAGCCGCCGCGCGTGCGGCGGCAGACGGCCACGCGCTCACGGTCCACGTCAAGGCCGACACCGGCATGCACCGGCTCGGGCTCGACGCGGACGCCGCCGTCGCGGCCGTCCGACTGCTCTCGGCCGCGCCTGGCATCGCTGTCGCGGGGCTGTGGACGCACTTCGCCAACGTCTCGGGCGACTTCACCGACACGCAGGTCGAGCGCTTCGACGCGCTCGTTCAGCAGGTGGCCGACGCGGGCCTGCCGGTCCCGCCGCTGCTGCACCTCGCCAACACGGGCGGCCTGCTCGCGACGCCCGCGAGCGTGCGCGGCCGCCAGATCGTCCGCGCCGGCGGCGCGCTCTACGGCCTGGTGTCCGACCGGATGCTGGCCGGCGTCGCGGACCTCCGGCCCGTGATGCGGCTCGTCGGGCGCATCGTGCAGGTCAAGACGGTCGCGGCCGGCGAGACGGTCTCGTATGGCCGCACGTGGACCGCGAAGGCCCCGACGCTCATCGGGACGGTCGGCGCGGGCTACGGCGACGGCCTTCCGCGCGCGCTCTCGAACCGCGGCCGCGTCGGCATCGGCGGCACGCAGTTCCCCATCGCCGGGCGCGTCTGCATGGACATGCTGATGGTCGACCTCGGCCCTCCCGGCGGCGCGGGCGCGTCCGTCGCCGTCGGCGACGAGGCCGTCCTCTTCGGTCTCGGCGGCCCGTCCGCGCTCGACGTCGCCGACGCCGCGGAGACGATCGCGTACGACCTCACGTGCCGGCTGACGTCGCGGGTGCCGCGGGTGGTGGTTGAGTAGCTGGATTCGGGATGAGAGATGTGGGAGCTGATGTTCTCCGGTGATGGTGCCCCCAAAAGAACCCCGCGCCGCCTGCCGCGTGTATCGCCCTGGTTCGATACCTTCACCGACCCCAACCCCGCCCGCCCATGGCCACGTCCACGCCCCAGGAAATCACCATCCTCGTCGTCGACGACGAAGAGGACGTCGTCGAGATCATCTCCCACTTCCTGCGCCAGGAGGGCTACAACGTCCTCACCGCCCACGACGCCGACGAGGCGCTCCAGAAGGCGAGCCAGGAGGTGGACTGCATCCTCCTGGACGTGATGCTGCCCGGCATGAGCGGGTTCGAGGTCGCGCGCCGCCTCCGCAGCCGCGTCGAGACCGAGACGATCCCGATCATCATGCTCACGGCGAAGACCGAGGAGACGGACCAGCTCGAGGGCCTCCAGAACGCGGACCAGTACCTCCAGAAGCCGGTCTCGCCGCAGGTCGTGCTCGCCAACATCCGTGCGGTCCTGCGCCGGACGGGCACCGAGGAGTCCAAGACGCTCGCCGTGCGCGGCCTGACGATCTACGAGGACGAGTACCGCGCCATGCTCGACGGCGACGACCTCGGGCTGACGCTGACCGAGTTCGAGCTGCTCCGCTACCTCGTGCGCCACCCGCGCAAGGCGTTCACGCGCCAGCAGCTGCTCGAGACGATCTGGAAGGACGCCATGATGGTGACGGAGCGCACGGTCGACGCGCACATCAAGAACCTGCGCGAGAAGCTCGGCGCGTTCGCGATGCACATCCAGACCGTCCGCGGCGTCGGCTACCGCTTCGTCGAGGAGGCCACGGCCGAGGAGACCGAGTAAGAAGGGATGTGGGATAGGGGATGGGGGATGGGCAGAACGTCTCTGATCGTCCTGCCAGTCAGCATCCCATATCCCGCATCCCGCATCCGACATGACGCTCAGCGCCCTCCGTGAACTCTTCCTCCCGCGCCGGGCCTCGACCCAGACGTGGATGATGCTCACGTTCGGGCTCTTCGTCGGCGGGGCCGTCGTGCTCGTCGGGCTGTACTCGTCGCTGTCGCTCCAGCGTCAGGTGCGCGAGGCGGCCCGCGAGACGCTGCACGAGCAGGCCGTCCGCTTCGCGGTCCAGCTCGAGGCGTCGCCGGACCAGACGTCGATGCTGGCCCTCGCCGGCCAGATCGCGCTCCTCGCCCACGTCGACGTCTCGGTCGCCACCCGCACGCGCGTCCTCGCGGACTGGGAGGCCTCCGGCACAGGCCCGACGAGCGAGCCGACGCCGTTCTTCGAGCGGCCCGAAGTCCGTGACGCGCTCGGGTCGCCCGAGCGCGTCGGCTATGCAGAGCGGGGCGGGGCCGACGGCGAGGCCCGGCTGTTCGTCGCGCTCTACCGACCGCAGGCGCAGCTGCTGATCCGCCTCGGCGAGCCCGTCCCGCCGCTGCTGAAGGCCGTCCGGCGCGTCCAGGCCGTGCTCGCGCTCGGGATGGCGCTCGCGCTCCTGCTCGCGCTCGTCGGCGCGTGGCTCGCGGCACGCCAGGTCACGCGCCCGCTCGTCGCGATCACGCGCTCGGCCCAGCGCATCAACGAGGGCGACCTCGACGGGCGCATCGCCGTCAAGACGCGCGCAGCCGAGTTCCAGGAGCTCTCGCGCAGCCTCAACCAGATGGCCGGCCGCTTCCGCGCCGACATCCACGAGCTCCAGCGCATGCAGCGCGTCCAGAACGAGTTCATCGGCAACGTCTCGCACGAGGTCAAGAACCCGATCTTCGCCTGCTTCGGCTACATCGAGGCCCTCGGGACGGCCCTTCCCGACGAGCAGCGCATCCTGTACTCGCAGAAGGGCCTCATCAACCTCCAGCGGCTCAACAACCTCTTCTCGGACCTCATCGAGATCGCCAAGCTCGAGTACCGCGAGGACCTGCTGCGCCCGCAGCGCTTCGACCTCCAGTCGCTCATCGACGAGGTCGGAGACATGCTGATGTCGCGTGCCACCGAGAAGGGCCTCGCACTAACGTTCGAGAACCCGCCGCTTGCAGTCGTCGCCGACCGCAACCGGATCCGGCAGGTCATCACGAACCTCATCGACAACGCGATCGCGTACTCCGAGGAGGGCTCGGTCCAGTGCCGCATGCGCCGCCACCTGGGCTTCGCGCGCGTCGAAGTCATCGACACCGGGCGCGGCATCCCCGAGGAGCACCTCGACCGCATCTTCGAGCGCTTCTACCGCGTCGACACGGCGCGCTCGCGCAAGATGGGCGGGACGGGTCTCGGGCTCGCCATCGTCCGCCAGATTCTCGAGGCGCACGGCGGCACGATCCACGTCGAGAGCACAAAGGGCCGCGGCACCCGCTTCTGGTTCGACCTCCCGCTCGCCGTCGCCGAGGTCCCCGAAGGCGACGGTGCCGCTGCCGAACCGGCGGCGAGGGTTGAAGGGTTATAAGGGTTGAAAACGGCCGAAAAGGGTCGAATGAAAGAGTCCCGGTCTATCGGGCACATCAACAAAAATATGTCATCCCGGACTTGATCTGGGATCTGCCTTTTTCCTTCTGCAACGTGGAGAAGAGGAGAAAAGCAGATCCCGGATCAAGTCCGGGATGACAAGTAGGAGGGTGGGTGCAAATTTGCCCGCTCCCCGCTCCCCGCTCCCCGCTCCCCGCTCCCCGCTCCCCGCTCCCCGCTCCCCGCTCCCCGCTCCCCGCTCCCCTCAGAGCCGGTCGAGGGCCATCGTCGCGACCTCGTCGCCGATGGCGAACGCGGCCGTCGCGGCCGGGCTCGGCGCGTTGATGACGTGGACGGCCCGGCGCGTCTGCTCGATCACGAAGTCGTCCGCGATCCGGCCGTCGGGCCAGACGGCCTGTGCGCGGACGCCCGACGGCGCGCGGACGAGGTCGGTCGGGGCGAGGCCGGGCACCAGGCGCTGCGCGGCGCGCCAGAACGCGCGCCGGCTCACGGACCGGCCCAGCTCGCCCAGACCCATCCGCCAGTGCGTCAGCGCGAGCCGCCGGAAGCCGCGGTAGCCCAGCGCGTCGGCGAGCTCGCGCGGGCGGAACGTCCGCAGCCGGTAGCCCTCGCGGGCGAAGGCGAGCGCGGCGCTCGGGCCGGCATCGACGACGCCGTACACGCCGCGCGTGAGGTGGACGCCGAGGAACGGGAACGACGGGTCCGGGACCGGATAGATGAGCCCGCGGACGAGGTGCGCCGCCTCGGGCCGCAACTCGGCGTACTCGCCGCGGAACGGGACGAGCCGCACGCCCGGCGTGACGCCGAAGGCGAGCGCGACGCGGTCCGCCCACAGTCCGGCTGCGTTGACGAGCACGCGCGCGCCGGCCGTCCCGGCCGACGACTCGACCGTGACCCCGCTCGACGTCTCGCGCCCGCGCAGCGCCTGCGTCTCGGTGACGATCTCGACGCCGCGCGCGCGCAGGAGCTCGGCCAGTCGCCGGGCGACGGCGGGGAAGTCGGCGACGCCCGTCTCCGCGACCCAGAGGCCCTCGACGCCTGCGGCGTGCGGCTCATGCTCGCGGATGCCCTCAGGTCCCAGCCGGACGACCGCGACGCCGTTGGCCTCGGCGCGCGCGGCGAGCAGCGCCAGCCGCGGCCGCTCGTCCTCTGTGATGGCGACGACCGTCTTGCCCGAGCGCACGAACGGCAGGCCTTCGGCCTCGCAGAACGCCTCCATCTGCGTCTTGCCCGTCCGGCAGAGGCGCGCCTTGCGGCCGCCCGGCGGGTAGTACAGCCCGGCGTGGAGCACGCCCGAGTTGCGCCCGCTCTGGTGCTGCGCGACGCCCGGCTCCTTCTCGATCAGAAGCACGCGAAGGCCCGGCCGCCGCTCCGTGAGGCGGTAGGCGGTCCCGAGACCGACGAGCCCGCCGCCGATCACGGCGACGTCGTACGTGGAAGACTGCATGGGGAAACGAGTGCGCCCGCCCCGAGTATCGTCGGGGCGGGCGCAACGTGAACCGGACGGGTCGGTCAGCGGGCGAGGACGACGCGGGTCGAGCCCGCGGCGCGCGCGCCCTCGACGCGGACGACGTACGTCCCCGCCGGCAGGTCGCCGCCGGCGATCTCGACGGTCTCATAGACGCCCGCCTCGACGGGCCCGTCCAGCAGCACGCGGACCTGGCGGCCGAGCGCGTCGTAGAGCACCACGCGGACGGCCTGCGACTCCGCGACGCGGAAGCGGACCGACGTCTGCGACGTGTACGGGTTCGGCGTCGCCGCCTGCACCTCGACCGGCGCGACAGTTGCGGCTGTACCCTCGCTGGCCGTCGGGCGGTAGCCGAACGGCGTCAGCGTCGGGCCGCGGAGCTCGCACGTGCCCGTCGTGCGGGCCGACGACGAGCGGTACCAGAACACGTTGTCGGCGTCGTTGACGGACTCGCCGTTGATGAACCCCTCGTGCTGGATCGCGCAGCCGCCGCCGAAGACGATGCCGTCGTAGATCTCGTTCGTCTTGTACCGCACGACGAGCGCGTCGAACTTGGAGAACGCGTCCGTGGCGAGGAGGAGGTCCTGCGACCCGGGTGTGACCGTGAAGCCGGCCTGCGTCGCCGCGTCCGTGATGGCCCAGTTGCGGACGGTCCGGTTGGCCACCGTGCCCCACGTGCGCGCAGCCTCCGTCGTGAACGCGGTCACGGCACCCGCCATGGACGTCTCGGTCACGACGTCGTTGCTCGGTGTGTCCTCGAGGTCGAAGTCGAAGCGCCAGTAGGCGTGGTGGCGGCGCGGGCGCGCGGTGCAGCTGTTCGGGGCCGAGGCGAACGAGTACTCGGGCCAGATGCGGCCGTCAGCGTAGAAGTGCCACTTCACGCGGTAGCGGTACCACCCGGCCTGCGCGTTTCCCGTCAGCACGAGCTCGGTTCCATAATCCTCAACTGCTACCCCTCTGAACTGGCCTTCATCTACACTTGGGCCACTACTTCCTGATTGCGTTCCACGCTCACAGTTTGTGACCACGTCACTTGGGCGTGCATCAAAGTAGAAGGTTCCACTGGGAATGAGTGGAAAAACGGGCTCGCTGTATTCGTTTATAGTGGTAGTGCTAGGATTGTCTAAGGTTCTAGGAGTAGTTGCCTGTTGAACTGCGATCCGAGATTCAGCGTCCTGCCAGTCGCGGTAGCAGCCGCAGCCGCCGGCGTCGTACTCGACGTTGAGGATCGGGACGCTCGCGCGGTCGAAGACCTTGCGTCCGAGGTAGGTCACGTTGCGGACCTCGAGGCCGGTCCCGTCGGGCAGCGACGTGTTGCCGGGACGGTAGAAGTCGAACTGCCAGATAGGGTTCGCGACTGGCCAAGCGATGTGGCCGGTCGGCGCGGACCCGTTGGCGACGGGGTTGAGGTTGGTGGCGAGGCTCTGGGCCTGCACGCCCGTAGCGGCGAAGGCGGCGAGCGTCGCAGCGAGTAGAAGGTGGCGCATGGGCTTAGTTGGAGCGGGACTGCGCCCGGAAGGCAGGGTTGGCGAGGTTGCCGTCGGTCGCCGGGTCGAAGTCGTTCGAGACGACCGTCAGCGACTGCAGGTCTACCACGACGTAGCGCATGCGGCGCGCGAAGGCCTCGCCCGGCACGCTCTGGAGCACGTCGTACTGGAGGCAGCGCGAGCCGGGCCCGCAGGGGTGCCCTGCCTCCCGGACGAGCGCGAAGCCGCCGTCGACGAAGGACGGGTAGACCGACCGCGACATCTCGCTCGCGACCGTGGCATCGAGCGCAATGAGCGTGCGCGCGGCCTGGTCCTCGGCGCGCGTCGGGCGGACCATCATGGCCCGGCTGACATCGCGCGAGCGGACGGCCCCGTCGGGCGTCGTGACGGTCTGGACGTACTCGCCCGCCGACGGGTTGTACTCGAGGACGGTCCGCAGCGTCACGCGCGAGCCGTCGTTGTCCTTGATGGTGTCGGTGCCGTCGAAGAGGACGCGCGTGGCCGTGCGGCTGAGGCTGACGGCCGTCTGCGCCGAGGCGGGAGCGGCGGCCGCGACGCCGAAGACCACGAGGGCTGCGGCACCGGTGAGGGCTGTTCGAAACATGGAGCCTGGGGCTGGGAGAGGAACCGGCCCAACGTACGACGTTTCCGGCCTTTCCGCAGCCGGTTCAGCAGCGCGCCCCGAGCGACAGGAGCAGGGCCGGCAGCGCCAGCCACATCAGGCCCTTCGTCAGGAAAAACAGGAACCCGAGCACGCCGAAACGCTTCATCCAGACGCGCCCGCGCGGCGACGGGGGCTCGGTGTCGGGCAGCGGTGGCGTCTCCATCGAGGCGGCGGCGAGTGGCCGGGTCGGACGG
>JAYWIE010000424.1:0-2574 GCA_043789155.1 Rubricoccaceae bacterium
CCAGCGGCTGAAGCTGTTCACGGGCCGCGACGACCCAGGCGACCGCGAGGAGCAGTTCGAACGCCTCCTCATCCTGCTTGTGAATGCCGACCCGGGAGGCAGCAGCGTGACGTGCTTCCGCGTCGGCGCGCCGGACGCCCCCGTCGCGCTGGACGACGTCTTCGACGACGCGCTGAGCGTCGTCGCGGACCGCAACCCGGACTTCTACGAGGTCCGAGGCGGGCGGCTCGAGCGCGTCTGAGGGCTGCGATCCCGGAGGGGATGCGCGAGATGTCGGCCGAGGTCGAGGCGCGCGGCGGCGAGCTCACCCTCGCGCCGTAGCGACGCTGGTGCAACCCGTTGCACAGATGCTGTTTCGATCAGCACATCGTCCAACGCCCCGCTCCCATATCCGCCGTTCGTGTCTCGCCCAACTTCCAGGTCGTGATCCCGCGCGAGGTCCGGAAGCATACCCGGCTCGAACCTGGCCAGGCCGTCGACGTCCTTTACCTGGACGGCCGCATCCAGATCGTCCCCACCCGGCCGATGCAGGAGGTGCGTGGCTCGATGCCGGGCCTCGACACGGATGTCGAGCGCGAGCCCGACCGCGAGCTTTGAACGCCGTCAACTCCTCGGCCTGGCTCGCCTACATCGCGGGGACGGCCAGCGCTAAGGTGTTTGCGCCTGCCATCGAGGCGACCGACTCGCTCATCGTCCCGGCGATCACCGTCTACGAGGTGTACCGGCGGCTACGCGCGGCCCGGACGGAGACGGACGCGCTCCGGGTCGTCGTGCAGATGCGCCTCGGCCGCGTCGTGCCGCTCGACGACTCGCTCGCGATTGCCGCAGCAGACCGCTCGACCGCGCACCGTCTCCCGATGGCCGACCGCGTCATCCTCGCCACGGCGCGCCGGTTCGATGCGACGCTGTGGACGCAGGATGCCGACTTCGACGGCCTCGCGGGCGTCCGCTACGTGCCGGCGTGAACCGTCGTCAGACCGTCTGAACGACGTCGTCGTAGTCGAAGCGCGGGGAGCGCTCGAACCACGCGCCCTCGGCGGCCGGCGTGCCGACGTTCATCACGAGGAACGAGCGGAAGCGGCCGTCCGGGAAGAACGCGGCGTCGACGCCGGGCGCGTCGAAGCCGGCCATCGGGCCGCAGGCCAGCCCGGCCGCGCGCAGCCCGACGGTCCAGTAGGCCGCCTGCATTGCAGCGTTCATCACGGCCCCGGCCTCGCGGGCAACGTCGGCCTCGGGCGAGCCCTCGAACCACGCCCGCGCGCCCGGCGCGTGCGGGAAGAGGCGGTCCATGTGCTCGTGGAACCGCGTGTCGGACGCCATCACGAGCACGAGCGGGGCCGCGGCCGTCTTGTCGCGATTGCCCTCGCTCATGTGCGGCAGCAGGCGCGCGCGCGCCGCCTCGGAGCGGACGGCGACGACGCGCAGCGGCTGCCCGTTGGCCGACGTCGGGGCCCACTTCACGAGGTCGAACACGGCGCGGAGCGTGTCGTCCGAGACCGGCGCGTCCGTATAGGCATTGGCCGTCCGCGCCTCGCGGAAGAGCAGGTTCTGGGCGTCGGCGTCGAGCAGGAGGTCGGTCACGGGCGTCGGGAGCGGGTGCCCGTCTCAACAGGTGTCGGGAGGGTCCGTTCCCTCACCGGGCGCGGGTCCAGACCTGCGTGCGGCCGAACGTCGGGATGCCGATGTAGCCGCGCACGCGCAGGCGCGCCGGGCCGTCGAGCGTCATGGTGGCGCGGTACTCCTTGTTGGCCTGCGGGTCCACGATGCGGCCGCCCGAGAAGCGCGAGCCGTCCCACGTCATGCCCCGGATGAGGAGGACGCGGCGGAGGTCCGCGTTGTGGTAGGTGCCCTGGCAGCTGGCGCACGCGTACGAGACGGTCGGGAACTCACGCGTCGGGAGCAGGCGGACGATGCGGCCCTCGACGCCGGCCCCGGCCTGCGTGATCTGGACGACGGCCTTGGCCTCGTTGGTCGTCTCGTCGACGATGGTCCACGTGCCGAGGTATCCGCGGGCGGCGGCGGGGAGCGTCTGGGCGGAGCTCTGCCCGGCGAGCAGGGCGAGGGCGGCGAGGGCGAGGGCGCGCATGGCACAGGGCGGGTGTGTCCCGGCCCAACGGCCGGCCGGCGCGCGCGGTGCCGGTCTCAGCGGATTCTCACGTCCCGCTCGCCGACGCGCTGCGCGACGTCCGCGGTCTGGCTCGCGACGCGCTCGGCGAGCAGGGCGGCGATGCGGCGGCGGACCTCGGCGTCGTGGGCGAGCGCGAACGCGAGCTCGTCGCGGGTGAGCAGGCCGAGGACGACCCCGACGAGCGTCCGCTTGAGGCGGCTGTCCGAGCGCATGAGCGCACCGAGGCGCTCGCGCTGGTCGTCGGGCGCGAAGCCGGCGAAGCCCTTGACAAGCCCGGCCACGTGGTCCGCGGTGAGCGCGAGGACGGTCTCGTTCTGGAGCTTCAGCACCGGCCGGAGCGTCGCGTGGAGAAAGGCTTCGACGGGCGTCGCGGCGAGGCCCGGGTCGGCGGCCGGGACGCCCGGGCGCAGCGCGACGAGCGCGGCGTCGCGGTCTGCGTCGGTCAC
>JAYWIE010000425.1:0-2573 GCA_043789155.1 Rubricoccaceae bacterium
CGTTGTTGTTCGTCGACGCGGCCGTGCGCGCGAGCCGCGACGTGGCGAGGGGCAGGATGAACTGGTCGGTGAGCAGGGTGTCGTCCGAGTCGCCGTTGACCGAGACGCGAGCCTCGACCGCGAGCGCGTGGTCGCCGCTCGCGCGCGAGCCCGTCCCGCCGCCGCCGCCACCGCCGCCGCCGAACATGCCGCGCATGCCGCCGCCCATGCCGCCCGGCGCGCCGCCGGGTGCGCCGCCGGGTGCGCCCGTCGGGGCTCCGGCCGGCGCGCCTGCTGCGGGCCGCGGGGCCGCGGCGACGCCGAACGAGTGGCGGAAGACGAGCGCGCCGTCGACGTTGAGCCCGCCCGTGTCGCCGTCGGCGAGGCGGGCGGTCTCGGACGGCAGCGCCTGCCCGACCGTGTTGGTGTTGAACGCCGTGTTGGTGGCGGACCCGAAGCGGGTCCCGCCCGAGCCCTCGAACGCGAGCGACGACGCCCGCGAGAGCGTGTACGTCGCCGAGAGGCTGGCGAAGTGGTTCTGGCCGCCGCGCGCGTTGTCGAGCGCCTGGACGGTCGTCTGGCCGCGCGCGGGCAGCTCGCGCCGCGACGAGCCGAGAATGTCGAAGCGGTCGTAGCGGTAGCCGTAGCTCGAGTAGACGTCCCACGGGCCGGCCTGGTAGCTCAGGTTGGCCCCGAGCTCGGCGTTGGGCTGCGTGCCGCCGCCGGCCGTAAGCCCGCCCGAGAGGCCGCGGTCCGTGCCGGCGACGAGCACGATGTTGACGATGCCCGACATGCCGTCGGGGTCGTAGCGCGCACTGGGGTTGGGCAGCACCTCGACGCGCGCGATGCGGCTGGCCGGGATCTGGCGCAGCAGGCTGGCGAGCTGCGTCCCGCGCAGCGGGACGGGCCGGCCGTTGATCTGGATCACGACGTTCTGGTTGCCGCGCAGCGAGACGGCCCCGTCCGTGTCGACCTCGACCGAGGGCAGCGTCGCGAGCGTCTCGAGCGCGGAGCCGCCGGTCGTGACGGCCTGCGCCTCGACGTTGTACACCGTCCGGTCCGCGCGCTGCTCGACGAACTCGCGCTGCCCGACGACCTCGGCCGCGCCGAGCGTCGCCCCGTCGGCCGCGAGGCGCAGCGTGTCGAGCGAAAGGGTCTGGCCCGGCGCGACGGCCTGCCCACGCAGCCGCAGCGTCGTGTAGCCGACGAAGCTCACGCGGACCTGGTAGCGCCCCGGCGGCACGTTCTCGACGCGGAACGCGCCGTCGAGGTCGGCCGCAGCACCTGTGACGAAGCTGGAGTCGCGGGCAGCGTAGACGGCGGCCGTCGCCGAGGGCAGCGTCTCGCCGGTCGCCGCGTCCACGACGACGCCGGTGATGGTGCCGCCGAAGCCGCCGGGCATGCCGCCCGGCCGGCCGGGCGCGGCCCCGGGCGTCTGGGCGAGGGCGGAGGGGGCGAGCAGGGCGAGGGCGAGGGCCGCAAGCAGGGATACGCGGTGCGTCACGACAGACCGGGGGTGGGAGGAAAGGGCTGCGAACGGTTTAGCAGGCGCGAGGGTGCACGCAATCCTACCCCGACACAGAATCGACGCAACTCGCTCTATGTCGCGACGGATCCGACGCCGAGCGGCCGCTCGAACGTCACGAAGGCGTCGTCGCGGGTCCACCCGGCGCGCGCGTAGAGCCGCTGCGCAGCGGCGTTGCCGACCGCGGTCTGGAGCACGAGCCGGACGGCCCCCGTCGTGCGCGCGTGCGCCTCGGCCGCCGCGAGCAGCGCTCGCCCGACGCCCTGCCCGCGCGCCGCCGGCGCGACGAAGAGGTCGTTGAGGACCACGAGCGGCGCGGTCCCGACGGACGTGAACGACGGGAAGAGGTGCGCGAAGCCCACGCCCGCACCGGCCGCGTCGAGCGCGAGCAGGAGCGTCGTGTCGCCGGCGGCGAGGCGCGCGGCGAGAAAGCGGCGCGCGCGGCCGAGGTCGGCGGGCTGCGCGTAGAACTGCCGGTAGGCGTCGAAGAGGGCGGCGGCCGTGTCGAGGTCGGCAGGCGTGGCCGGGCGGATGTCGGGCATGGCGGGGGCGGGCGGCGCGCCAACCTAGCCCGGACGGTAGCTTGCCGCTCCCCGCCCCCGGACCCGATGTCGCAGATCCCGCTCGCGGGGCGCGCGCTGCGTCTCGCCCTGCTCCCCGCGCTCGCCGGCCTGACGAGCCTCGCGGGCTGCGTGCCCTACGCCGTCGGGTCGACCGCGGCGACGGTTCCCGAGCGGCGCGTCGAGCCCAGCGCCATCGTCCAGATCGCGTCCGCCCGGCGCGACGTCGACGCCGGCGACGGGCCGTCGCGGCCGGCGGTGTCGCTCACCAACGAGGCGCGGCTCGGGCTCGACGCGCGGACCGACGTCGGGGTCCGGCTGACGGGCTTCGGCGGCGTCACGGCGACCGTCAAGCGCCGCCTCGCCGGGCGCGGCGACGACGGCGCGGCGCTGCTGGTCGGCGGCGGGCTCATCGGCGCGAGCCACGTCCACGCCGAGGCCACGATCATCCTGTCGCGGGCGTCGGCCCCGCTTCTCGGCCGCCAGCTCGGGCGGCGCGTCGCGCCGTA
>JAYWIE010000426.1:0-2569 GCA_043789155.1 Rubricoccaceae bacterium
AGAGCTCCCTGCTGAACGCGCTGTGCGCGCGCAAGCAGATGGCCCGCACGTCCGGCACGCCGGGCAAGACGCAGGCGCTCAACTTCTACGCCGTCAACCCGAACCTGCAGGGCGACCCGGTGATGTTCCTCGTGGACCTGCCGGGCTACGGTTACGCCAAGGTCGCGCAGACGCAGCGCGCGGCGTGGCAGCGCCTCGTCGGGCAGTACGTCACCGAGCGCGCCGAGCCGCGCCCGCCGGGCAAGGCCCCGCTGCGCGCGGTCGTGCAGCTCATCGACAGCCGCCACCCGCCGACGCCGCTCGACGTCGAGCTCATGGCCGTCCTGATGGAGTCCGACGCGCTGCACCTCATCGTGCTGACGAAGTCGGACAAGCTGTCGTCCAACGGCAAGCAGCAGGCCGTGGCCGCGCTCAACCGGCACCTCAAGCCGTACGGCCTCGACGTGCCGGTCCTGCTGACGTCGGCCGAGAAGAAGGACGGCCTCGACGCGGTCTGGCGCTGGATCGAGACCGTCCTCTGACACGCGATCCGGTCTAGCTTACGGGCGCACATCCAGCCGCCCTGATGCTCCGTTTCGCGCCCGTGCTCGCTGCCGTCCTCCTCGCGACGGCCCCCGCCGCCCAGCCCGTCGCCACGCCGCGGCCGGACGGGTGCACGTACGACGCCTGCGCGCTGCGCGTCGAGCCCGGCCTGTTTTCCCGCGACCTGCTGCAAGGCGTCGACGCCGTCCGCGTCGGGCGCTTCGGGATCATCGACTCGGACCTCGAAGACGCAGTCGCCGGGTCCGAGTACGCCGTCGAGCAGGCGCGGGAGTACGACCGGTCGCGCCGGCTCTCGTTGCTGTCCGGCGTGGCCGGGGTCGCACTCCTCGCGCTCTCCGCGCCGGACGGCCCCCTCAGCAGCGAGGGCGCGCAGACGGCGGCCGGGTTCGGCGCGCTCGCGCTCGGGTTCGCGAGCGTCCGGTTCCAGCTGAGCGCTGAGCGGGCGCTCTCGCGGGCCGTCTGGGAGTACAACCGCGTGCTGCCGACCGACGTCCCCGAGGCCGACGTCCCCGAGTAGGCCACCGGCGGCCGGAGTGGTTCGCCGGGTCCAGACCAGCCGCTCGGACGCCTCGCCGAGGCGTCCCCGCCGGCGACGTCAGCTCCGGCCTCAGACGGTGCTAGCGGCGGACGCGGACGAGGACGGTCCGGGCGCGCGTGAGCCGGTCCTCGAGCACGAGCGTGTCGCGCGCGACGCGGACGCGGAAGCGCTCGGTGCCCTGGCCGTCCGAGAGCGCGAGCAGCGAGTCGCCGGTGACGGTGTAGCGCGCGTCGTAGGCGACGTCTGCGCCGCCGTCGCCCCGGGTGACGATGCGGGCGGTGTTGTCGGCGAAGAAGGTGGTCCGCGCTCCCGACGCGGCGTCCGCGGGCGTCCACGTGCCGACGAGGCCGCTGCCGGCGTCGCAGGCGGCGAGGGCGAGCAGGAGGACGAGGGCGAGGCGGGGCACGGCGGGGGCGCGGTCTGGGCCTCTAACTTAGCCGCCCGCGCACCCCGCCCTGATGTCCGACCTGATCACGACGCCCGTCACGGCGTTCTTCCTCGTCATCAACGTGCTCGTCGGGGTGTACTCGCTCGCGGTCGAGCCCGAGCTCACCGGGCGGTGGGCGTTCCGGCCGGCGGCGGTCCGGAAGGGCGAATGGGAGCGGTGGCTCACGGCGGGCTTCGTCCACACCGGGCTGGCGCACCTCGCGTTCAACATGATCACGCTGTACTCGTTCGGCCCGCCGATCGAGCGCACGATCGGCTGGTGGCGCTTTCTGGTCGTCTACGTCGGCTCGGAGCTGGCCGCGAACGCGCTGACCTACTGGCGGCACCGCGACGACCCTGCGTACTCGGCCGTCGGCGCGTCGGGCGCGATCTCGGGCGTCGTGTTCTCGTTCGTGCTCTTCGCGCCGTGGGCCGAGCTGCGGGTGTTTTTTGCGATCCCGATCCCGGCCATCATCTTCGCGTTCCTCTACGTCGCGTTCTCGGTCTACGCCTCGAACCGGCAGATCGGGCGCGTCGCGCACGAGGCGCACCTCGGCGGCGCGATCGGCGGCATCGTGCTCACGATCGCGCTGTTCCCCGCCGCGCTCACGACGTTCCTGTACCAGATGGGCCTCGGCGGGTGACGTCGTGCCTGGACCGTGGCGTCGCGCCGGGACCGTGACGTCGTGCCCGGCCCGTGACGTCGTGCCCGGTCCGCGACGTCGTGCCCGGTCCGTGACGTCGTGCCGGTAAATGTCGTAGGGCCACAGCATGCTGTGGCCCTGCCGAGCGTTTCCGGTAGGAAGGCCACAGCACGCTGTGGCCCTACGGGTGATCGGGACGACACGGATGGGTGACGGTGGTGCCGGGCCCGACCGTTACCCGGCGAACCCGTCCAGGCCTGCGACGCACCGGACGCCCGCCGGCGCGTCCGCCGCGTCGCCGCCGACCCAGACGGCCTGCCAGCCGGCCGCGACGGCCCCCTCGACGTCCGACGCGAGCGAGTCGCCGACCATCAGCACGTCGGCCGGCGCGAGCGCGCGCCCGACGGCCTGCGACGCG
>JAYWIE010000427.1:0-2559 GCA_043789155.1 Rubricoccaceae bacterium
GGGAGGCCACCCTCCCGGGCCGTGACATCTGGTGACAACTCCTTGGAACGGCGTGACAGCGGCGCGCGGCGGGCCGTCTAGCTTGACCGGCACACCCTCGCACCCGGCCATGCTCTCGATCCTGCCCTCGGGCTTCCGCCTCGCCCTCGTCCTCGCCGCCGTCACCCTCGCCGTGCCGACGGTCGGCTGCCAGTCGCTCACGTCCGGCCTGCGCGTGCCACCGAACGAGACGTTCGTGCTCGGCGGCGACGGCCCCGCCTTCAGCGTGCGCGCGACCAACATCGGCTCCGTCGCCGTCGCGCTCGTCGAGCGGGCGGCCAACGGCAAGGAGACCCCGCGCGGGACGCTCGCGCCGGGCGCGACGGCCCAGGCCCGCTTCGCGCGCGGCTCGGCCGCGCTCGTCGTCAACGCGACCGGCCGCGAGGCGCGCGTCGACGCGCGCATCCAGGGCGGCGACGCCTCCAGCCTCGGGATGCGCTACGTCCCGACGACGCCGTGAGCCTGCCCGTCTACACATACCGCGCCGGGCTCGCCGCGCTCCTGAGCCTCGCGGCCCTCCCGGCCACGGCCCAGACCGTGCCGGACAGCACCGCCGCCGACGAGCGCCTGCTCACGGCCGAGCAAGTGCGCGCGGACCTCGCCGTCGTCCGGACGGCCCTCTACGAGTCCCACGCCGGCCTGACGTGGCACATCGCGCCCGACGACCTCGCGCGCCGCGTCGCGGCCGTCGAGGCCGGGAGCGGCGGGCCCGAGACCGTCCGCGCGTTCCACCGCCGGTTGCTGCCGCTCGTGGCCGCGCTCCACCACGGCCACACCGCGCTCGAGCTGCCCACGGCCGGCGTCGGCTACCGCTGGCGCGTGCTCTCGCGCAGGCGGCGCTACCTGCCGGTCGAGGTCCGCGTGAGCGGCGGCCGGGTCTACGTCGCCGCCGACGCGAGCGCCGAGGGGGCGCTCGGGCGCGGGGCCGAGATCGTCGCCGTAGACGGCCGCCCGGCGGCGGCCCTGCTGGACACGATGCGCGCGTACCTCAGCGCCGACGGGGCCAACGACAGCTTCCGGATGGACGCGCTCGGCCGCGCGGGGCAGTTCCCGCACCTGCTCGACCTGATCTACGGCCCCGCCGAGGCCTTCGCGCTCGACGTGGTCCCGCCCGGCGGCGGCGCGCCGGTCCGCCAAACCGTCGCCGCGCTCTCGCCCGAGCGCACGGCCGAGCTGTACCGCGAGCGGATGGGGCAGGCCGTGGACACCTTCCCGCCCGCGCTTCGCTTCGAGATGCTCGGCCCGCGCGCGGCGCGGATCACTGTGTTCTCGTTCTGGTCCGGCCTGATCCCGGCCGGCGAGCCCGGCTTCGACGCCTTCTTCGCGGATACCTTCCGCCGCATCCGCGAGGCCGGCGCGACCGACGTCGTGCTCGACCTGCGCGGCAACGGCGGCGGCGCGAGCCTCGTCGCCCGCGACCTCTACCGCTACCTCGCCGACCGCCCGTTCGGCTTCGCCGCCGGCCCGGCGACGATCGCCTCGACCACGATGTCCACGGTGCCCTATGCCGACGGCCTCTCCGACGGCGTGCGCGCCTTCCTCGCCGCCCCGCTCGACTTCGCCCGGCAGACGCCGGACGGCACCTGGGTGCTCCGCGACGACGCGCCGGGCGACGGCGCGCCGGGCGACGACGCGCCGCAGCCGGACGCCTTCGCGGGCCGCCTCACCGTCCTCACAGACGGCGGCAGCTACTCCGCGACGACCCTCCTGGTGGACCTCATCTACCGCTACCACCGCCGCGCCGGCCGCGACGTCTGGTTCGCCGGCGAGCCGCCCGCCGGCGACCTCGCCGGCGGGCGCATGAGCGCCGGGCAGACGCTGACGCTCGTGCTCCCGAACAGCCGGCAGCGGCTCACGGTCCCGCTGATCGGCTCGGCGATGCACGGGGCCGGATACCCCGGCGAGACGCGCATTCCCGACGCGCTCCTCGCCCCGACGGGCAGCGACGTCGCGGCCGGCACGGACCCCGTGATGGCGGCCGTGCGCGCGCGGTTGGGCCTGTGAGCCGTCGCCCGTCCACGCTCGCGGCCCTCGCGCTGTCGATGCTCGCCTTCGCCGTCGTGCCGGCCGTCGCGTTCGTCGCGTTCGAGTGGCGGCTCGCGCGCGAGTCCGAGGCAGCCCTCGCGGACCTGCGCGACGAGCAGCTCGACGCGCTCTTGCAGTCCGTCAACCAGCACGCGTGGGACGTGACCAACGTCTGGGCGAGCCGCCTGCAGAGCGTCGCCGAGGTGAGCGTGCCCGGCGACGACTACGCCATCACGTACGAGACATGGCTGGCGCTGCAGGCCTTCTTCCGGTCCGTGCCGCCGGTCGAGACGGTCCTCTCGTTCGACACGACGCTCGTGCAGGGCGGTGCCGCGACTGAGCGGCCGGACGGCGAGGCGACGGCGGCGGCCTTCCGGCAGGTGTACCGCGGCGGGCGCGTGCGGCGGCTGCTCGAGCGCCGCCGGGCCGGCTACCGGCAGCTGGACCCCGTCCCGATGCCCGGCGGCCGCCTCGCGCTCGCGTTCGCCGTCGAGA
>JAYWIE010000428.1:0-2557 GCA_043789155.1 Rubricoccaceae bacterium
GCCAGACGTCCGGCGCGGCGTCCTGCGAGCCGCTGCTCTCTGCGGCCGACGCGCACTACCGGCAGCAGCAGTACGACGCGCTCGAGCCGCTCGTGCTGAGCTGCATCTACGACGCGGTGCCGACGCCCGCCGAGACGTGCCAGGCCTACCGCCTGCTCGCCCTGTCGTACGTCAACCGCGGGGCGATTGCAGACGCCCGGGCGACGGTCGCCCGTCTCCTGACGAGCGTGCCCGGCTACCACCCGGACCCCACGCTGGACCTGCCGGTCTACGTGTCGCTCGTCGAGTCGGTCCGCGAGCAGATGCGGCCGCTGCCCGCCCGCCCCGAGCCTCCGGCCGCTGCCCGCCCGGATGCCGCCCCGCCTGCGCCGCTCGTCGACGTCAACACGGCGACGGCGGAAGAGCTGGACCGCGTGCCGGGCGTCGGGCCTTCACTCGCCGGCCGGATCATCGACTTCCGCACGGCCTACGGCCGGTTCGAGTCCGTCGCGGCTCTCGAGGCCGTCCGTGGGATCGGCCCGCAGTCGCTGGCCGCGATGGCCCCGTTCCTCACCGCCGGGTCCGGGCGCGCAGTCGCGCTCGCGGCACCGGCGGCGGCACCAGCGGCGGCACCGGCCGCGGCACCGGCCAACCGGCCCCTCGTCAACCTCAACACGGCAACGGCCGAGGAGCTGACGGCACTCGACGGCATCGGCCCGGCGCTGGCCCAGCGGATCGTCGAGTACCGCGTCGCTTACGGCCCGTTTCGCAGAGTCGAGGACGTGGCGAACGTCCGCGGCATCGGGCCGGCGAAGCTCGACGCGATGGCCGGCCGGGCGACGGTCGAGTAGGGGCCGGCCCGCGGTGCCCGTAGCTTGGCGGCCGCTCCCACAGCGCCGCCATGCCCGACACCACGCTCTTCGAGAAGATCGCCGCAGGCGAGATCCCGGCCGACATCGTCTACGAGGACGACCGCGCCGTCGCCTTCCGCGACCTCCACCCGGCCGCGCCCGTCCACGTGCTCGTCGTCCCGCGCCAGCCGATCCCGCGCGCCGACGCCGTCGAGCCCCACGACGAGGCGCTCGTCGGGCACCTGTTCACGGTCGCGCGGCGCGTCGCGGCGCAGGAGGGCCTGACGGACTACCGGCTCGTCGTCAACTGCGGCGCGGGCGCGGGCCAGAGCGTCTTCCATCTCCACATGCACCTCCTCGGCGGCCGCCGCTTCGGCTGGCCGCCGGGGTGAGCAGGGAGCGGCCGACAGGGAGCGGGGATCGTGCAAACAGGGCGCGGCGCGGCTTCCTCTCTGCCGCTGCCCGCTCACCATCCCCCGCTCCCCTATGGTTCTCGTCGAGCACGTCAGCGTCGCGCTGGACGGCGCGCCTGTTCTCCACGACGTCTCGTTCGATATCGCGCCCGGCACCGTCGCCGGCTACGTCGGCCCCAACGGGGCGGGCAAGACGACCACGATGCGCCTGCTCACCGGCGCGCTCGCGCCCGACGCGGGCCGCGTCGTCGTGGGCGGCGTCGACGTCGCCGTGGACCCGCTCGGGGCCAAGCGGCGCTTCGGCTTCGTGCCCGAGCACGGCCACGTCTACGAGAGCTTCACGCCGACCGAGTACCTCGCCTTCATCGGGCGCATGCACGGCCTCGACGAGGGCCTGCTCGAGCACCGCACGGCCGCACACCTCCGCTTCTGGGGGCTCGCCGGGGCCGCGCGCCAGTCCATGACCGGCTTCTCGAAGGGCATGAAGCAGAAGGTGCTGGTCTCGGCCGCGATGCTCCACGACCCGCCCGTGCTGCTGCTCGACGAGCCGCTCTCGGGGCTGGACGCGCACGCGGTCCTGCAGATGCGGGCGCTGCTCCGGACGCTCGTCGCGCGCGGCACGACCGTCTTCTACTCGTCGCACCTGCTCGACGCCGTCGAGAAGGTGGCGGACTTCGTCGTCGTGATCCGCGACGGGCGCATCCTGCAGACGGGCACGCCGGCCGAGATCACCGAGGGCGCGGGCGGGGCCAGCCTCGAGGACGCCTTCGGCCGCCTCACCGCCACCGCCGACGCCTACGACGAGGCCGAGACGCTCGTGGCGGACGCCTTCGGCTGACGCCCCCGGCGGCCAGTGGCCAGTGGGAGGGGGCCAGTGGGACGAGGCCCGAGGTCGGGAAGCCACTCTGCCACTGGCCACCGGTTCGGGTTTACCCGATGCCGACTGCCCACTGGCCTCACCGGGAACAGAGCGCCGCGCCGGCCCTACTACCGGCCCACTCCCCCGCCCCCATGTCCGACGCCCCCGTCTGGTTCGTCACCGGCTGCTCGACCGGCTTCGGCCGCGAGCTCGCCGCCCTCCTGCTCGCGCAGGGCAAGCGCGTCGCCGTGACGGCCCGCAAGACCTCGGACATCGAGGACCTCGTCGCGGGCCACGGCGACCAGGCGCTCGCGCTCGCGCTCGACGTCACCGACGCGGCGCAGGTCGCCGCCGCCGCTGCTGCCGCCGAGGCGCACTTCGGGCGCATCGACGTGCTCGTCAACAACGCCGGCATCGGCTACTTCGGGGCCGTCGAGGAGAGCGACGAGGCCGAG
>JAYWIE010000429.1:0-2555 GCA_043789155.1 Rubricoccaceae bacterium
CGTGGCGGCTGCCGGCGATCAGCTACCGCGCCTTCGCCCTCTCGACGATGACGCCGCGGCTCGACGGCGTGCCCGAGCCCGAGGCCGCCGGGGCCATCGCGTGGCTGCTCTACAGCGCCTACCGCGACACCGGCGACGTACGCTACCGCATCGCGGCCGAGCAGGCCGCCGAGGCGCTCGCGGCGCAGAGCCAGAACCCGGCCTACGAGCTCCAGCTGCCCTACGGCACGCTCGCCGCAGCCCGCATGAACGCTGAGCTCGGCACGCACCTCGACGTCGGCAAGATGCTCACGTGGTCCTTCGACCGCGGCCCGCTCCGCGGCTGGGGCACGATCCAGGGCATCACGCGCGGCGGGCGCTCGCTCGACGGCCTCGTCGGCGAGGTCGACGGCAACGGCTACGCCTTCGCGCTCAACGGCTACCAGCAGGCGGCCGCCCTCGTGCCCGTCGCCCGCTACGACGACCGCTTCGCGCGCGCGATCGGCCGCTGGATGGTCAACCTCGCGAGCGCGTCGCGCAATTTCTACTCGACCCAGCTGCCGGCCGCCAACCAGGACGGCGAGGCGTGGGCCTACCCCAACGACCCGCGCGGGCTCGTCGCCTACGAGGCGCTCCGCGGCACCCTCAACGGCCAGAGCCCCTTCGCGACGGGCGACGGCGTCGGCTTCGGGCAGCCGACCAACCTCGCGCTCTACGCCTCGATGTCGGTCGGCTACCTCGCCGCGGTCGTGGACTCGACCGAGGTCCCGGGCATCCTCCGCCTCGACCTGCGCCGGACCGACGTCTACCGCACGCCGTCCTACCCCTCGTTCCTCGTCTACAACCCGTACCAGGCCGCGCAGACCGTGACGGTCCCGCTCCCGTTCGGGACCTACGACGTCTACGACGCCGCCTCGAACGCCTTCCTCGCGCGCGGCGTCTCGGGCCGCCCCGCCGTGAGCATCCCGCCCGACGCCGCCCGCGTGCTCGTCTTCCCACCGACGGGCGGGGCCGAGACGTCGACAGACGGCCGCCGAGCCGTCAACGGCGTCGTGATCGACTACGACGACGGCACGGCGGGCAACCGCCCGCCGCGCGTCCGCGCCCTCGTCGCGACGGACTCGACGCTCGCGCGCGGCCAGACGGCCACGCTCTACTGCACGCCCGACGACGCCGAGACGGCCAGCCCGACAGTCGCGTGGAGCGCCTCGCGCGGCGACCTCGTCCCGAACGGCCGCACCGCCACGTGGTCCTCGCCCGACACCGGCGACGCCGACATCACCTGCACGGCCAGCGACGGCAGCCGGACGGGCTCGGACACGCTCCGCCTGCGCGTCGTCCAGAACCAGGCCCCGACGAACGTCCGGATCGGGGCCGCGCCGCCGACGACCGACGTCGGCGGGACGACCGCGCTGACGTGCGCGGCGACGGACCCGGACGGCGACGTCCTGAGCTACTCGTGGACCGCCTCGGCCGGAAGCGTCCCGCCGGCCGGCGCGAGTGTCACGTTCACCGCGCCCGCCGCGCCGCAGGTCGTGACCGTTAGCTGTACGGCTACGGACCCGTCCGGCGCGGCCATGACGGGACAGACGAGCGTCGTCGTGGGCCGCCTCGTGCTCGACCTGCCGCTCGACGGCGAGGCGTCGGACCGGACGCCGTTCGCCAACAACGGCACCGTTAGCGGTCCGGGCCCCGCGCCCGGCCGCGACGGGCAGCCCGGCCACGCGCTGAGCTTCGACGGCACGGACGACGCTGTGAGCGTCCCGTCGTCTGTCTCGCTCTCGTCGACGGCCGCCGTGAGCGTCAGCGTCTGGATCGCGCCGAGCGCGCTGCCCGCGCGCGAGCTGTTCGTCGTCTCCCACGGCTCGTACGAGAACCGCTGGAAGCTGTCGCTCACGCCCGCCGGCGTGCCCCGGTGGACCGTTAACACGACCGCGCGCATCGCCGACCTCGACGCGCCCGCGCCGGTCGCGGCGAACGTCTTCACGCACCTCGTGGCGACCTACGACGGCGCGCGGCTCGCGCTCTACGTCAACGGCAGCCGCGTCTCGGAGACGCCGCTCAGGGGCGCGATCCGCACGACGGACCTGCCGCTGCTGCTCGGGCAGCGCCTGCCGAGCGACGCCGGCTACAACTTCCCCGGCCTCATCGACGACGTCCGCGTGTACAACGTCGCCCTCTCCGGCGCGGACGTGCTCGCGCTCTACACCGGCACGACGGCCGCGGAGGACGGGCCCGGCGCGGCGCTCGGGCTCGGGCAGCCGTTCCCGAACCCGGCGCGCGGCCGCGTGACGGTCCCGCTGCGCCTCGCCCGCGACGGAGCCACGACGGTCACGGTCGTCGACGCGCTCGGGCGGACCGTGGCGACGCTCCACGACGGCCCGCTGCCGGCGGGCACCAACCTGCTGACGTGGGAGGCCGCGGACGGGCTCGCCGCGGGCGTCTACCTCGTCCGCCTCACCGGCGACGCCGGCACGGCCGTCCGCCGCGTCCTGGTCGTCCGGTGACGCCGGCTGCGGCGGACGTGCCCGGCGCGCGGCCGTGGTGGCAGACGGGCGTGCTCTACCAGGTCTACC
>JAYWIE010000430.1:0-2547 GCA_043789155.1 Rubricoccaceae bacterium
CTTCGGCGAGAGCCGCCCGAACGGCGCGCGCCCGGCGAGCGGGGCCACGGCCGCCCGCAGCGCGCGCCCGAGCGCCGCGCTCGCCGGGACGGCCCCGACGGCCGCGGCCAGCCGCGGCACCTCGGCAAAGCTCGGGTAGCCGCCGAAGAGCTCGTCGCCGCCGAGCCCCGACAGCACCACCTTGAGGCCGGCCTGCGCCGCGGCCCGGCTCACGAGGTACGTGTTGAGGCCGTCGAGCGTCGGCTGGTCCATGGCCTCGAAGAAGCCGCCGACGAGGCCCTCGAACTCGCCGCGGCCGACGCGGACCGTCCGGTGGTCGGCTCCGAGGTGGCGCGCGGCGAGCTCGGCGAGCGGGACCTCGTCGCCGTCCGTGCCGGCGAACTCCTCGAAGCCCAGCGTGACGGTCCGGAGCCGGCCCGCTGCGCCGCGGCCGGCGGCCGTGCCCTCGGCGAGCACCTCGGCCGCGAGCGCGGCGAGCGTCGTCGAGTCGCGCCCGGCCGAGAGGAACACGCCCACGTCGACGTCGGCGATGAGGTGGGCGCGGACCGAGTCCAGCAGCGCCTCGCGGACGCGGGCGTCGGCCGCGGGCGCGTCCAGCGGGCCGAGCGCGTGCGCCTCGGCCTCGGCGCGGCGCAGCGCGGCCGGGACGCTGTCGAAGGCGCGCGGGGCCTGCGGGCCGTCGCGGCCGACCCACTGCGTGTGCCCGGGCGGGAAGGCGCGCACGCCCCGGAAGAGCGTGAACGGCTCGGGGACGTGGCCCCAGAGGTAGAACCCGGCCAGCCCCGCCGGCTCGGGCGCGGTGTCCACGCCGCCGCTCGCGAGCAGCGCCCTCACCTGCGACGCCGCCCGGAGGACGCGGCCGTCGTCGGCGACGTAGAGCGGCTTGATGCCGTACGGGTCGCGGCCGAGCAGCAGCCCGCCGCGGCGCTCGTCCCAGATCGCGAACGCGAACATGCCGCGCAGCCGGCCCACGAACGCCTCGCCGTGCTCGGCGTAGAGCCGCACGAGCACCTCGGTGTCGGACGCGGAGCGGAAGGTGTGGCCGCGCGCCTCGAGCCCGCGCCGCAGCTCGGCGTGGTTGTAGATCTCGCCGTTGAACGCGACGGCGAAGGCCCCGCCGTCGACCACCATCGGCTGCGCCCCGCCGGCCGAGAGGTCGATGATGGCGAGGCGGCGATGGCCCAGCGCAGCCGCCCCGTCGGGGCTGGCCCACGTTCCGGCTCCGTCCGGGCCGCGAGCGGCCATGCAGTCGCAGGCGCGCGCGAGCGCTGCGAGGTCGGCGGGGCCGGCCCCGTACGAGAGCGTGGCGGCGATTCCGCACATGGGGTCGCGGGCTCGGAAGCGGCTGTGAGAGGGCGTCCGATCTATGATACGGGCGCAGCGCGGCCGCTTTCACTCAGGCGCGGTGCGCTTCTCGCGCAGCCTCAGCGCGGGGCGCGGCCGGGGGTATGCGCTCAGCGTAGAACCGTCACGCGCCGGGTCTCGACGAACGTCTCGCCGCTCACGCGCACGACGTAGAGCCCCGCGCTCAGCCCGCGCAGCCCGAGGTCGACGTCCAGCCCGCCCGCGGCCACGGGGCCGTCGAACGCCTGGAGCACGCGCCGGCCCGTCGCGTCGTAGACCTCGACCACGACGCGCTGCGCCGTCTCGGGCCGGACGGCGAGCCGGACCGGGCCCGTGCTCGGGTTCGGACTGGGCTGCCCGACGACGGGGCCGTGCACGGCGACGGGCTCTGCCGCCGTCGCGGCCGCTGCGATGCGGGCCTCGAAGCGGTCGGCCCACGCGGCCGGCCCCGACGTCTGGAACGCGTACTCGCTCGCCGAGGCCAGGTCCACGCGAGCGCCGGTCGCGAGGTCCACGAGCACGGCCGTCTGCCCGGCCGGGAGCGACGGGAGCGTCCACCGGACGACGAACGCGCCGGCCTCGCTCGCGGCGAACGCGAGCGGCACCGTCGCCGTCGCGCCGGGCGCGAGCGAGAGCACGCGCTGGCGCAGCGGGGAGCCGCCGCGTACGCCGACCGGCGCGAGCAGCGCGTAGTCGGCCGAGGGCGGCAGGAGCTTGGCCGCGTCGTGGACGTCCCACGCCGGCCCGGCCCCGTCGGCGAAGCGCATGTGGGCCGAGCGGTCTGCGACGCGGACGCCGCTGGCGAGGGCCCCGACGAGCTCGAAGCTGAGCATCGGGGCCACGGTCGCCGTCCGGGGGCGGGCTGAGCTGCCTGCCCCGGGGACGGCCGTGGGGTCGACGAGGACGGACGTCGTGGCGAACGTGAATGCCGGGGCCGAGACGGCTGAGACCTCGGCGAGCGCGCCGGCCCACACCGGCAGCACGTCCGACGCGCCCGGCTCGTCGGGGTCGGCGAAGAGGTCGACGTAGGTCCCGTCGACGGGGTCCCACGTGGCGAAGGCCGTCTGGAGCGTCGCCCCGCTCACCGAGATGCCGGCGAGCCGGAGCGGGTAGGCGTAGGGGTTGCCGACGAGGTAGTGCCCGTCCGGGGCCGTCGCGGCGACGGACCACGCGTAGGGCCCGCCCGTCGCGGCGTCGTCGAGC
>JAYWIE010000431.1:0-9004 GCA_043789155.1 Rubricoccaceae bacterium
GCCGCATCATCGCGTCGACGCCGAGCTTGGCCCGCTGCTCGATGTTCTCGCGCACGAGCGAGAGCGTCTTCAGGAGCGTCGCCTGGAAGACGTCGTCGACGTCGCGCAGCGTGCCGGTGCCCTGCTTGACGCCTGCCGAGACGTAGTCCGGATGCTCGATGAAGTCGAGCACGCGGAAGGCGGCGTACGAGTAGCGGTTCGGCTTGATGACGCTGTCGTAGAGCGTCCGGTTGTAGACGCCGAGCTCGGCCGCCTCCTCGAGGTGCGGTGCGGCGAGGTCTGCGAACCTCCGCGCGGCCGCCTCCACGACGTCGTACCGGCTCTTGCTGGGCCGGTCCTGGCCCACGCCGGCGGCGACGGCGGCGTCCAGGCGGCCTCGCAGGCCGTCCAGCGTCGCCTGAGCCGTGTCGGCCGTGAAGCCGCGCGGGTTGGCGAGCGCGGCGCGGCCGGTCTCCTCGGCGTCGGCGGCCGGGTCCTCGGCCGTCAGGTAGGACCGGATCCAGTCCGGCGCGTCGTCCGGCAGCGCGGACGCCGGGTCGTCGGTGGTGCCTTCGAACCACTCGGGCTGCTGCGCCGCGACGTCCGCCAGCTCCTCCTTCTGCTCGTCCGTCAGCTCGTCGAACGCCCGGCGCACGTGCCGCTCGGTCGCGACGCGGTTGAGGTACATGTACACGGCCAGGTCGCGCGTCGTCAGGCCCGCCTCGCGCAGGGGCGCCGCCACCTGCTCGCCGACGTCGGCGACGAAGACGGCCATGCGCGAGTCGCGGAAGCCAACCTCTTCGAGCAGGTAGCGCGGATCCTTGTCGCGCGGCATCGGCCGGCCGGCGCGCTCGGCGTCGCGCGCGCGCTGCAGGATCGGAGCCCAGCGCGTGACGAGGCTCTGCACCAGCTGCGTCTTCCACTGGCCCTTCTGCCGCGCATCGAGCGCGTCGCGCACGGCCGCCTTGCGGACGTCGGCCGACGAGAACATGTCGTAGACGCGCTCCTCGCGGAAGCGGGCGAGCGCCTCGGGGCCGCCCGACAGCAGCATCTGCATCTCCTCGTACGCCGTGGCCACCTCGGGCTTGTCGGCCGCGAGCCCGTCGAAGAAGGCCTCGGCGAACAGCGGCGCGCGCTGCCGCAGCTCGTCCGGCGCGACGAGCAGCACCGAGAGCGCGTCGGCGTAGAGCTCGGCCGCGCTGCGGCGGTAGGCGAGCTCGGCCGCGGACGGCGCCGGCGAGAGCGGCCGCCACCACGTCGAGAGCGCCATGAGCTCGGCCTGCAGGTGTGGCGCGGAGAGAAGCTGCCGCTGGTCGATCTCCAACTCCACCTGGCGGCGAACCTCGTCCTTGAGCGGCTGCGAGAGCGACCCGCGAAGCAGCGGGTCGCTCATGTAGTCCGAGAACGTCTTGCCGCGCCCGGCGAGCAGGTCGTTCAGCGCCTGCGTCCGGATCCGCTTGCCGTCCTCGGGCGAGAGCGCCGCGCCGCGGCTGCCGCCAGACTCGCCCCCGGCCGCGCGCTCGGCCGTCGACCGCATGTAGCGGGCGAGCGCGCGGAGGCGTCCGAGGATGTTGCCGCGGGCCATCGTGGGGCCGTCCTCGCCTCCGACGAAATCCACGAGGTGCCCGATCTCGTGCGCGAGCACGGCCGCGGCCTGCGCCGGCTGAGCAAAGATGCCCTTGTCCAGCACGATCGTGGCGACGCCGGTCGCGCCGTCGGTGCCACCCGTCCCGCCCGGGCGAAACTCGCCGATCGACTCCCGCAGGCGGGTCGTCGTGCGCGGCCGCGCGCCCATGAGCTGCTCGGCCAGGTAGACGAGCTCGGGCATGTCCATCGGGTGCAGCAGGTCCGTGCCTCCAACCTGTGGCTGGATCGTCTGGCCGTCAGGTAAGGTGACGATGTACGGGACGAGCTGCGCGCCGTCTCCTGGCTGCGCGTCTCCGGTCTGGCCGTCTCCGGCCTGGCCGTCTCCGACCTGCCCGTCTCCTGCCTGCCCGTCTCCGGTCGTGACCGTGCCGGCCGACACGCCGTCGCCCTGCGCGCCGTCGCCGCTCGCGGCGTCGCCGGCGACGCCGTCGCGCGGCACGTTGAAGGTGCCACGGCTGGCGTAGCGGCCGCCCCCGGAGGCCCGGCCGCCGGAGGTCGTGACGACGGCGCGTCGGCCGAGAAGCGAGGTCGCCGCGCGGACGCCGGCGTCGGTGCTGGGAATCGTCACGCGGGTCTTGAAGTCGATCCGCTCGACGAGCATTCCCATCTGTCGCAGCGAGTCGAGCGCGTCGGGCGAGTAGCCCGTCACCTCCGCGCGCGGCTCGCCGCCGATCGTCTTGCGCTCGACGCGCCAGCCGCCTGCGAGCTGGACCGTCTCACCACCGAGTACTCGGCGCACCAGGTCCTCCGGCGCCACGTCGGCCGCGGGCTTGGCGTCCGGCGTCTGCCCGAGGTTCTTCAGGAGCGTGTCCACGAGCGGCTCGGGCACGAGCAGGCCCAGGAGCCCCTCCCCCGCCCGCTCGCCCTCCGACACGGCAAGACGCCGCAGCGCCGGCCGGCCCGGAACGAGGTCCCAGATCGGCAGCACGAGGCCCGTGAGCAGGTGCGCGGTCTCGGTCCGCTCTTTCGGCTGAGCCTTCGCCTCGGCTGTCCACGCGGCCTTCGCCTCGGGCAGCGGGAGCGGCTCGTAGAGGCGCGGGTTGCCGGCCTCGTTGCTCGACACGTACGACGACGCGCCGGCCGTCGGCACGCGCCTCACGCGACGCGTGACCATGCCCGTCTCGATGTCGGTCTGGCTCCCGACGTCGACGAGCCCGTAGACGCGGCCCGACTGCTTGTTGCGGACGTAGCCGATCCACGTGCCCCGCGCCTCGGCTTCGGTGCGGTAGTAGCGCTCGGCGTCGGCCCAGGACAGGACCGGATTGTCGTGCGTCAGCGTCGCCTCGACGAGGCGCGTCGTTGCGCCGCTCTCGGGGTGCGTGTAGACGACGCGGTCGGAGGCGACGCCGGCGCGCTTGGCCTTGATCGTCTCGAGCCCCGTGTCCATGTCGCCCGACTGCTTCGCCGCCGCGTTCTGCGCGTCGAGATATCCGTACCACGTCTCGAAGACCGTGTTCATGAACTCGGTCTCCAGCGAGAGGAGCCGGTTCAGGAACTGCTGGACGCTGGGGATCTTGTCGTACTGGAAGCTGCCGTCGGAGCCCACGAGGTTCAACCCCATCTGCGACGTGACCTCGCCAAAGTCGAGGCCCGGCACGCGGCGTCCGTAGAGGTCGAGGAAGAAGTTCTGGATCGCGAGCGTCGCGTAGACGGTCTCCAGGTTGTGCTCGGCCCCGAGAAGGCTCTGGCCCGACGCCTGACGCTGCCCTTTCGTGAGCGCGCCGAGCTGGTCGAGGCGGCGCGCGACAGACGACAGGAAGCGCGCCTGCGCCTTCAGGTCGGTCGTGACGAGCACGAACTTGGGTGCCGACGCCTGGTTCGAGCGGTGGGAGCGCCCGAAGCCCTGCACCGCCTTGTCCGCGCGCCAGCCTGGCTGCGCGAGAAAGTGGACGCGCCGTTGGTGGTTGCGGAAGCGGCGGTCGGCGTGGTAGCTCGACCCCGTCCCGCCGGCCTGGCTGAAGACGAGCACGCGCTTCTTCCCGTCCTCGAACGCCTTGACGTCGGCGCGGCGGTCGTTGAGCGTGCGCGTCTCGGCGACGGTTTTCGCCTGGCCGTCGTCGCCCGGGCGGCGCACGTAGCGGCGGCTGCGGCCTGTCACCTCGGCGACGGCGTCCGGGCCGAAGTGCTCGATGATCTGGTCGAGGATGCCCTGGGGCACCGTCACCGACCCGACCTCGTCGAGCAGCCGCTCGCGCATGGCCACGGCCTGCGGGTCCTGGACGGCGTTACCGCCGGCGTCGCGCACGGGGCGGCTCTTGACGGCGCCGCTCTCGTCCTGGTACTCCTCGTAGAGCGCGACCGGAAACGACGCCTGCACGAACTGCATGAGCATGTCGCGCGGCGTGATGTCGACGTCGTCGAGGCTCACGCCGTCGGCGACGGCCTTACCGACGGCGCGCTCGGTCGCGGCCTCCATCGTGGATACGAGCTGGACGACGGCCGAGTGCCCGGCATCGAGCTCCTTCGCGATCGCCGCGACGAGGCTCGGGGCCTGCATCGACGTCACGATCTGGTTGAAGAAGCGCTGGTGCGCACCCCAGAACTGGCTGAGTGCCGCGCCCTTCGCCTGGCCGTTCTTGTCGCCGCCGGTGACGGCGAGCGCCTCGTTGATGTTGGCGAGCACCATCTGCCACGCCCGCGCGAGCGCGTCGTAGACGCCCCGCTGGTCGTCCGTGAGCGCGTGCTCGACCGTCGCGTACTCGACGCCGTCGTAGCTCAGCGAGCGCGCCGTGTAGAGCCCGAGCGCCTTCAGGTCGCGGGCGATCTGCTCCATCGCGCCGACGCCGCGGCTCGACACCTGGCTCACGAACTGCTGCGGCGACGCGAACGCCGTCCCGTCGCCCCACAGCCCGAGCCGCTCGGCGTAGGCGAGGTTGTAGACCTCGGTCGCGCCCGTCGCGGAGACGTAGACGACGCGCGCGTTCGGTAGCGCGCGCTGCAGGTCGATCCCGGCCTGCGCGGTCTGGCTCACGCCGCGCATCCCGCGCGCGCCCTCGGCCGCGAGCGCAGACGCCATGTTGTGCGCCTCGTCGAAGACGACGACGCCGTCGAACGCCTCGGGTGCCATGCGGCTGCCGTCGGGGCGCGTCGTGAGCCACGCCACCAGCTCCTCGAGGCGCGTCGTGGCCCGCGTCTTGGGCTTCGAGCGGAGCGTCGCGTACGAGAGAAACGCGACGCCTTCCTCGGGCTGCTTGTCGCCCGTGACCTTCGACCAGTCGAGGACCTGCGCCGGATCCTGCCCGAGCCACGACCAGTCGCGGCGGGCGTCGTCGAGCAGCTTGAAGTTCTCCGAGAGCCACACGTGCCGGCGGCGGCCCTGGAGCCAGTTGTCCAGGATGACGCCGGCGGACTGCGCGCCCTTGCCGACGCCTGTTCCGTCGCCGACGAAGAAGCCCCGCCGGTACGTCACGGGCTCCTGCGGCCCGGACGGGTCGGTCGAGTCCACGGGGCGCATCTGCTCGGGCAGCGTGCCCGTGTGCGCCTGCCCGGCCCGGACGACGGTGTCGAGCTGCGCGGCCGACAGGCGGCCCGTCTCGACGAGCTGGCGCGGCACCCGCGGGCGGTACGTCGGCACTGGCGGATCGACGGCTGCCATCGCCGCCGACTCCACGAGCGGCGTCGGGTGCGGCTTTGCGCCGTCGAACACGAGGGCCGGAGCGTAGGCGTCGTAGACCGACTCCGTTTCGCGGTCGGCGCTCTGGCGCGCCTCGCGGTCGAGGACCTCGTACGCCAGCTCGTCGGCCGGCGTCGGCGTCGCCTCAGCGGATGGGACATCCGCTACTCGAGACTCTTGCTCCCCTCCAGCAGGGCGTACATCACCGTCCGAGCTGCGGTCGCTGGACCCCATTCTGACTTCAGGTCCGCCGCCGTCAACGTCGGCTCCTCCGTCGCCGGGTCGATCAGCAACGTCCACACGGGCGGGGCTCCCGGCGTCTGCAAAGAGGTCACCAGTTCCTCCGCGTCCTGCATCTGGCTCGTCGGAAACGACAGGTGAGCCCGGCTCACCTGCGGCGGAGGTTCCAGCACCTTCGCTGCCAGGTCGAGCACCGGGTCGCCCGTCTGCTGCGCCGTCTTCGTCATTGCGAGCATCGACCGGCACGCTCGCGCCAGCGCCCGGTACCACTCCGGCGCGTCCGGATCCAGCCGGTCCAGCCGGTCCGGCGACGCCGGCGGCGGGGCCCCAGAGGGCGGCGGGGTCTGTTCCGGAGTGGACACGGAGTGCTCGGGTCGGGGCGAGGAGCGCCGGCAGGTCTCGGAGCGAGAACGCCGTGCCGGTCACAACGTCCGCCGAAGCGCCCGTCGTGCCGCCAGCGGCCGGCTTGTCGAAGACGAGCAGGCGCGTCGCGAAGGTAGTGCCGGAGGTGCGAAACGCCTGCTTGACGACGCCGACCGAGGCCCGAAGCACCAGGCCCGGCACGGGCGGCACGCGGCGGCTGCCCGTGCGGCCGTCGCCGACGATCGCCACGAGGCGGCCGCCGGGCTCGAGCAGCCGCGCGGCCGCCTCGATGTGCTGCATGTCGAGCCCGTGGACCTTCATGCCGCGGCCGGCGGCGTTGCCGAACGGCGGGTTCATGAGCACGACGTTCGGCCGCGTCGTGCGGTGGAAGAGCGCGTAGGCGTGCTCGGCGTTCTCGCCCGTGACGCGGACGCGGTCGGCCCCGGCGGCCTGCTCGTCGAGCGCCAGGCGCAGCACGTCGGCGCGGCGCTCGGACAGCTCGTTGGCGTGGACGCGGGCGCCGGCGACCTGCGCCCAGACCGCCACGGAGCCCGTCCCGGCCGACGGCTCGAACACGACGTCGCGCGCGTCGACGTCCGCGACCCACGCGGCGACGTAGGCGAGCGCGGGCGGCGTCGAGAACTGGTCGTAGGCCGCCGTCTCGGCCGTGCGCTCGGTCTTCGTCGGCAGCCGCTCAGCGAGGTCCTCCAGCTCGGCGACGACGGCGCGGGCGCCGGCCGTGTCGGCCGACACGGAGTAGCCTGCCTCGGCCATGCGGCGGTTGACGGCAAGCTCGAGCGCGTCGTAGGCGTCGCTCGTGGTCCAGACGCCGTCGGCGCGGGTGCCGCCGTAGGCGCGCTCGGCCGCGCGGAACAGCTCTGACTTCAGAATCTTTCCGGACGGGCGCGCGACGATCGTGGCGAGCGCGTCCGCGAGCTGGACCGTAGCGGCGTCGGGCGCAGCTGCTAGTTCAGGCTCGTCGGGGGCCCCCTCAGGAGCACGGCCGGCATCGCCGGCGTCAGCTCAGGCCGAAGGCGTCTAGCGAAGCGGCGAAAGTAAGTCGTAGACTTCGACTCCGACCCGGACCTCCGGGCTGCGCCCTCACAGGGTGTAGCCCGGTTTTTTGCGTTTCAGCCTCTACGTCCATGTCCCTTTTCGGAAGCATTGCGCGCGGCGCGCTTACCGTCGGCGGCCGCCTCGCCGGCAACGCCCTGCTACCTGGCATCGGCGGCGTCGCCGGCGGCGCGCTCGGAGCGTGGGCGGCGAACAAACTGGGCGGCGGCGGCGGCCGCGCGGCGGCCCCGGCCGCCGGCGACCCGCGCTCGGCGCTGCTGGGGCGGATGCAGACGACGGCGATGCAGCCGGCGACGGAGACGCCCCTGTTCCAGGCCGGCCGGACGCTGCTGGCCGAGGACGCCGAGCGTCAGGCCGGCGTGGACGCCGCGAGGCTCGCGTCCACCGGAGCCACGGGCGGCGAGGCTGAGGTCGCGCTGGCTGCAGGCCGCGGGCAGAACATGGCGTCGGCGCTGACCCGGCTGCTGCCCGTGGCCGAGGGCGCGCAGGCGGCAGACCGCGCAGCGCTGCTCGGCAGCTACGACCGCGACCAGGCAAGAGATGACGCCCGCAAAGCGAGCCGCTTCGGCGCGATCGGGCAAGGCCTCTCCGTCGCCGCACAGGTGCTTCCTGACCTCATCCGCAAGAAGTGATGACCCGCACTCAGCCCGCCAACTCAGCCCCGCTGCCTGTCGTCGGCGCGCGCCTGCGGCGCGCGCTCGCCGCGTACACGCCGCCGTCGGGCATGGCCGACGAGCCGGACCCGACCAGGCCGGGAATGGTAGGTGCGCCCGACGTGGCGGCACCCGCAGTGGCGGCACCCGCGGTGGCCGCGCAGCAAGCCCGCACCCCCGGCGTCGTCGACGTCGAGCCAGACCAGGGACCCGGCCTCCCTGACCAGGTCGGCGCCCTCTACCGTTCGCTGCAGACTGACACGTCCACACGTTCTCGACCCGAGTCGGACCCTCAGCGGAGCCGCCTCGTCGCGCGCACGCGCCTTCTCGGTGCTGCGGGACAGGTGTTTGGCGGTCTCGTCGGAGGCGACGTCGGGAGCGCCTTCATGGCCGGGGGGGCCGGGGTCGCTCAGGGTGGCGGCCGTGTTGCTGCGGCCGACGCCGAGCAGCTGCGCCGCGATCAGGACGCCTATTCCGAATGGCTCGCGTCGGCGACAACGGCAAACCGCTCGGTACAGCTCGCGCAGGCGAACGCCGAGGCCGGTGCACTCCGCGACGACGCACAGGGCACTCGCAGCGCGAGTGAGTTGAACGCAAGACTCCAGGCCGACGCGGCTCGTGCGACGGCAGACCGCGACGCGCGCGAAGCTCAAAGCCTGCGTACGGAGGCCGGCGACCGGCTGGACCGGATGGTCACGACCGGCGCGCTCGACGGCATCGAGGCCGTCGCCGAGGCGGCCGGGACGGACCCGGCGGCGGCACGCGCGGCGGCGGCAGCCGTGCGCAGCGACCTCGACCGCGAAGCGACGCGGCTGGGGCGTGCACTCAACCTCGACGAGCAGCGCGTCGTGATCTCGCGCTCGCAGGCGGCGCAGGGCTGGGCGCGCCTCGCCGAAGACCGTCGGCAGTTCGGAGCGCGCTTGACGGAAGACCGCCGGCAGTTCAATGCCACGCCGCACGGCGCACAAGGTCCGACGGGCGCGCAGGCGCTTGATGCCTATCGTGACCTCCTCGGGCTCCGTGCCAAGATCGGTCTGAATCCGGAAGACGGTGGGATCACGCAGGCGGGCTACGATACCGCGGAGCGGATGTACGTGCAGACGTACGGAAGCCCACCCGGCGCGACTGCCTCTGCGCCGCTCGTGACGCCGGGCAACGGCTACACGCCGCGCCTGCTGACGCCCGGCGGCGCGGACCTCTCCGACCCGCTCGTGCTGCTCAACCTGCGCGCGCGCGGGGCCACAGACGAGGACATCGACGCGGCCATCCGCGAAGCCCGAGGCTACTAAATGGGACTGCCCGCCGACCCCCGTTCCGTCCGCCGTGCCACGCCGCTACCGCCGACCCCGGCGGTACAGTCGGCCGGGGGACGCCTCGACGCGCTCCTCTCCGCCGATACCAGCGGGGACGCGCCTGTACAGCCCACGCCTGCACC
>JAYWIE010000432.1:0-8968 GCA_043789155.1 Rubricoccaceae bacterium
GCCCGCCGCGACAGCCCCGAAGCGCCCGAGACGGTCGTGCTGTGCGACAGCCGCGCCCAGCGCGACCGCCTCTTCGAGCTGCTCGGCGGCGACGAGGACGCCGGCATCGACCCGCCGGCGAGCCTCATCGTCGAGTCCCTCCACGAGGGCTTCGAGGTGCCGGCGGCGCGCCTCAACGTCTACACGGACCACCAGCTCTTCAACCGCTACCACCGCCCGACGGCCCGCAAGCGCGCCCGCGCCAAGGGCGGCCTCTCGCTCCGCGACGTCCAGGCCCTTCGCCCCGGGGACTTCGTCGTCCACGTGGACTACGGGATCGGCAAGTTCGCCGGTCTCCAGACGATTACCGTCCGCGAGCGCAAACAGGAGGCGGTTCGGCTCATCTTCGCCGGTCAGGACGAGTTGTTCGTCAACCTGACGGCCCTGCACAAGCTGCACAAGTACACCGGAAAAGAGGGGCATCAACCGGCGTTGACCAAGCTCGGGACGGGCGCGTGGGACCGCCTCAAGGCGCGGACGAAGAAGCGCGTCAAGGACATCGCGCGCGACCTCATCAAACTCTACGCGGCCCGCAAGGCGGCCGTCGGCTACGCCTTCAAGGGCGACACGATCTGGCAGCGCGAGCTCGAGGCCAGCTTCGAGTACGAGGAGACCGTGGACCAGGCCGCGGCCATCGAGGCCGTCAAGGAGGATATGCAGCAGCCGACGCCGATGGACCGCCTCGTCTGCGGCGACGTCGGCTTCGGCAAGACGGAGGTCGCCATCCGCGCCGCGTTCAAGGCCGTGCAAGACGGCAAGCAGGTCGCGGTCGTCGTGCCAACCACGGTTCTCGCGCGGCAGCACACCGAGACCTTTATCAAGCGGATGGGCCGCTACCCGGTCCGCATCGCCCAGCTCAGCCGCTTCGTGCCGGCCGCGACGCAGAAGGAGACGGCGAAGGAAATCGGCGCGGGCCAAATCGACATCGTCATCGGGACGCAGCGCGTGCTCTCCAAGGACGTCCGGTTCAAGGACCTCGGCCTGCTCGTCGTGGACGAAGAGCAGCGCTTCGGCGTCGGCTCCAAGGAGAAGCTGCGCCAGATGCGCCCCGACGTCGACACGCTCACGCTGACCGCGACGCCGATCCCGCGCACGCTCCAGTTCTCGCTGCTCGGGGCCCGCGACCTCTCGCTCATCCAGACGCCGCCGGCCAACCGCCAGCCCGTCGTGACCGAGATCCACACGTTCTCGAAAGACCTCATCCGCGACGCCGTGCTCTACGAGGTCAACCGCGGTGGACAGGTGTTCTTCATCCACAACCGCGTCCAGTCCATCGACGCGATGAGCGCCTCGATCCAGGGCCTCGTCCCGGACGTCCGCATCCGGACGGCGCACGGGCAGATGCCGCCGGCGGAGCTCGAAGCGGCCATGCTGGACTTCATGGACAAAAAGTTCGACGTCCTCGTCTGCACCAACATCGTCGAGAGCGGGCTCGACGTGTCCAACGCCAACACGATTATCATCAACCACGCCGAGCGCCACGGACTGGCGGACCTTCACCAGTTGCGCGGGCGCGTCGGGCGCAACGACCAGAAGGCGTTCTGCTTCCTGCTCGTGCCGAGTATCCAGACGCTGACCCGCGAGGCGCGGCAGCGCCTCCAGGCCGTCGAGGAGTTCTCGGACCTCGGGGCCGGCTTCAGCCTCTCCATGCGCGACCTCGACATCCGCGGGGCCGGCGACATGCTCGGGGCCGAGCAGTCCGGCTTCATCGAAGACGTCGGCTTCGAGACGTACCACAAGATCCTCGACGAGGCCGTGCAGGAGCTGCGCCGCGACGAGTTCGCAGACGTCTTCGCGGACCAGGACGCGGCCCCGCCCGCCGCCGAGCCGACCGTCGAGACCGACTCCGACGTGTTCATCCCGCCGGCCTACGTCGCCAACCCGGTCGAGCGGCTCAACCTCTACCGCCGCCTCGCCGACGTCACGACGAACGAGGACGCCGACGGCTTCCGGACCGAGATCGTGGACCGCTTCGGGCCGTCCCCGCCCGAGGTCGAGACGCTGCTGACGCTCGCGGCCATGCGCCCGCTCGCGCTCAAGATCCGCCTGCCGCGCGTGTCGTGGAAGAACGAGCGCCTGTTTCTGACCGTCGCCGGGCAGGCCGACGACCCGTACTTCCACGAGCACCGCTTCCACGCCTTCCTCGCCGCGCTCGACGGCTCGGGCCGCCGCTACGCGCTCAAGGACACCAAGGCCGGCAAGCTCCAGGCCGTCGTCCAGGATGTCCCGACGCTCGACGCCGCCCGCGCCGTGCTCGCGCAGCTCGCCGACCTCGCCGTGCCGGAGCCGGCCGAGGCGTGACGGGCGCGTCCCCGGCCGGCGCGTCCGTAGCCTCCGCCATGGCCTCCCCCCGACCCGACCGCCGGCGCGCGCTGCTCGCCGCCCTCCCCAACGCCTTCGGCCTCGGCGATGTCCGAGCCGCCGCACCCACCGTCGGCTACGCGCCGCGCTCGGCCGAGGCGGCTGTTCGCGACCTCGCGCGCCGGGGCGTCGTGACCCGCGTCGGGCGCGGGCGCTACGTGCAGTCGGCACGGCCCGCGCCGATGCCCCGCGCCGCCGCGCCCCGCGACGTGCCCGCCGGGACCGACGTCCGCAGCCCGCTGCTGCTGCTCAACCGCGAGCTGAGCTGGATCGACTTCAACTGGCGCGTCCTCGCGCAGGCCCACGACGCCGCGACGCCGCTCGCCGAGCGCGTCCGCTTCGTCGCCATCACGGCCCGCAACCTCGACGAGTTCGTCCGGACGCGCGTCGGCGGGCTGCGGCAGCAGATCGCGGCCGGCGTGACGCGCCTGAGCCCGGACGGGCGGACGCCGGCGGCGCAGGACCGGCTCGTCTGCGAGGCCCTCGTGCCGATGTGGGACGCGCTGCACGGCGCGTGGGAGCGCACGCTGCGCCCGCTGCTCGCGCACGCCGGCCTGCGCGTCGTGCCCGTCGCCGGCCTCGCGCCCGCGGCCCGCGCCGCGCTCGACGCCACCTTCGAGCGCAGCCTGTTCCCCCTCCTGACGCCACTCGCGGTCGAGCGCGGCCGCCGCTTCCCGTTCATCTCCAACCAGTCGCTCTCGCTCGCCGTCGTGCTGACGCGGCCGGGGCGCGGGGCGGGGCGCGGGCCGGGCCATGTCGCGCGGCTCAAGGTCCCGCTCGGCAGCGGGCGGTTCCTGCCGGTCGAGGGCGAGCCGGGCGCGGTCGTCGCCGTCGAGGACCTCATCCGGGCCAACGTCGGGCGGCTGTTCGCGGGGATGCGCGTGCGCGGCGCGTGGGCCTTCCGCGTCACGCGGAGCGCGGCCGTCGAGCGGGCCGGCGGCGAGGCGGACGACCTCGTCGCGATGATCGCCGAGGAGCTGCGCGAGCGGCAGTTCGCCGACGTCGTGCGGCTCGAGGCCGAGGCGTCGATGCCCGAATCCGTCCGGGCGCTGCTCACGCGCGAGCTCGACCTCAGCCCGGCCGACGTCTGGCCCGTCGACGGGCTGCTGGACCTGAGCGGGCTCGGCGAGCTGGCGCAATTCGCGGCGCGGCAGGACCCGGCGCTCGCGTTCGTGCCCCACACGCCCGTCGTCCCGCCCGCGCTGCGCGGCGCGGCCGTGTTCGACGCCGTGCGCGCGGGCGACGTGCTCGTGCACCACCCGTTCGAGTCGTTCGAGTCGTCGGTGCAGCGCTTCGTCGCGTCCGCAGCCGACGACCCGGCCGTGCGGGCGATCAAGCTCACGCTCTACCGCACGAGCGACGACAGCCCCATCGTCGCGGCGCTCGTGCGCGCGGCCGCGCGCGGGACGCAGGTCGCGGTGATGGTCGAGGTGCAGGCGCGCTTCGACGAGGCCAACAACATCGAGTGGGCGCGCGTGCTCGAGGACGCCGGCGCGCACGTCGCCTTCGGCGTCGCCGGGCTCAAGACGCACGCCAAGACGTGCCTCGTCGTGCGCGAGGAGGCCGGCGCGCTCGTCTCGTACGTCCATCTCGGGACGGGCAACTACAACCCGGCCACGGCCCGCCTCTACACCGACCTCGGCCTGCTGACGGCCGACGCGGCCATCGGGCGCGACGTGGCCCAGCTCTTCCACGTGCTGACCGGCGTCACGGCGGACGTCCGCTACCGCCGCCTGCTCGTGGCTCCGGACGCGATGCGGCGGCGCTTCCTGAAGCGGATCGCGGCCGAGGCCGAGGTCGCCCGCGCGGGACGGCCCGGCCGGATCGTCGCCAAGATGAACGCGCTCGAGGACCCCGCCATCGTCGCGGCGCTCTACGCCGCGTCGCAGGCAGGCGTCGAGATCGACTGCGTCGTGCGCGGCCACTGCCGGCTGCGGCCGGGCCTGCCGGGGATTTCCGAGACGATCCGTGTGCGCTCCATCGTCGGGCGCTTTCTCGAGCACGACCGCATCTTCTGGTTCGGCAACGATGGCGACCCGCGCGTCTTCCTCGGCTCGGCGGACTGGCAGCGCCGCAACCTCGACGACCGCGTCGAGGCCGTCGTGCCCGTCCGCGACCCCGCCCTGCGGGACCGCCTGCGGGCCGTCCTGTGGAGCGCGCTCCGCGACGACACGCACGCCTGGACGCTCGGGCCGGACGGCCGCTACGCGCGCGCGACGCCGGGCCGCTACCCGCACGACCATCAGGCGGCGATGGTCCGCTGGGCCGAGCGCGGCGGCCCGCCCGTCCGAGCCCTCGCCGCCCGCCTGTAGCGCGGCTCACGCGGCCACGCAAACAGGGCCGACCGTGCGCGTCCACCTGACCCCCTGCGGCGAGATCGAGATGCCGGATGGGTCACCAGATGCGGACACGAGCGGCCGGCGCGAGGTAGAGCGCGTCGCCGGGCTGGACCGGGAACGCGGCGTACCAGGCGTCGAGGTTGCGGACCGTCAGGGCGCGGTACGGGCCCGGCGCGTGGCCGTCCGTCGCGATGCGCTGCCGGAGCGCGGCGTCGCGGAAGGCCGTCCGCCAGACCTGCGCGAAGCTCAGGAAGAACTGCTGGTTGCCGGTGAGCCCGCCGACGACCGGGGCCTCGGTGCCGTGGAGCGAGGCGCGCCACGCGTCGTAGGCCGCTGTGATGCCGGCGAGGTCCGCGATGTTCTCCGTGAGCGTCAGCGTGCCGTTGACGGCGAGGTCCGGGAACGGGCGGTAGGCGTCGTACTGGCGCGCGAGCTGCTCGGTCGAGGCGGTGAAGTGGGCGAAGTCGTCGGGCGTCCACCAGTTGCGGAGGCGGCCGTCGGCGTCGAAGCCTGCGCCGAGGTTGTCGAAGCTGTGGCTGATCTCGTGGCCGATGACGGCCCCGATGGCGGCGTAGTTCATCGCGTCCGACCGGTCCGCGTCGAAGAACGGCGGCTGCAGGATGGCGGCGGGGAAGTTGAGCGCGTTCATGGCCGGCATGTTGACGGCGTTAACCTGCTGCGGCACCATGGACCATTCGTCGCGGTCGGTCGGGCGGCGCAGGCGGGCGAGGGCCTCGGCATAGGCGAAGCGCTCGAGGCGCTCAGCGTTGCCGTAGGCGTCGCCCGGGCGGACGTCGAGGCCGTCGTAGGTCGGCCAGACGTCCGGGTAGCCGACGCTCACGCGGAGCGTCTGGAGCTTGCGCCGGGCCTCGGCCTTGGTCGCCGGGGCCATCCAGTCGAGCGCAGCGATGCGGGCGTCGAACGCGGCGACGATGCCGGCCACCATCGCCTCGGCGCGCGTCTTGGCCGCCGGCGAGAAGTCGCGGTCCACGTACGCCCGCCCGACGGCGAAGCCGAGGGCCGTGCTCGCGGCCGTCACGGCGCGCGACTCGCGGGCCGCCTGCTGCGGGACGCCCGAGAGCGTGTGCGCGAAGAAGGCGAACGCCTCGCGGTCGAAGGCCCCGGGCAGCACGGCCGCGCGGTGCTCGATGGCGTGGTAGGTGAGCAGCGCCCGCCACGACGCCAGCGGGGCCGACGCCGTGAGGCGCGAGATGCCCGTGATCGCGGCCGGCTGCCACGCGACGAGCGTATCCACACCGGCGAGGCCGGCGGCGTCGAAGAAGGCGTCCCAGTCGAGGCCCTGCGCGTGCGTCTGGAAGTCAGCCTGCGACCAGTGCGTGTTGCCCTTGGCCGGGTCCCACGTGTCCTCCTGAATGGCGTGGACGGCCGCGATGCGCGTCTCGAGCGCGACGACCGCGTCGGCAGCCGTTGACGCGCCGGCGATGCCGGCGAGCGTCAGCATCCGCTCGACGTGTGCGCGGTAGGCCGTGCGGATCCCGGCCATCGCCGGCGACGGGTCGAGGTAGTAGGCGCGGTCCGGCATCGCGAGGCCGCCCTGCATGAGCGCGGCCGAGTTGCGGGCCGGGTCGTCGAAGTCCTGATCGACCCACAAGCCGAAGAGGTTGTCCGTGTGCAGCGCGCCGTCGTTGATGACGTCGACGTCGGCGCGGAGCGTGGCCCCGACGTACCGGGCGAGCGCGCGCCGGCTGCGGATGGCGGCGACGCGGGCGAGGTCGCGGCGCAGCGGCGCGAGGCCGGCGGCCTTGATCGCGACCGTGTCGCGGAAGGCGGTGTAGACGTCGCCGGCGCGGCGGAGGTCGGTGCCGGCCGGGGCCGTGGTCGCGCCGTGGACGACGGCGTCGATGGCGGCCGAGGCGCGCTCGGCGGCGATGTTGAACGCGCCGTACGTGCTGCGGTCGGCGGGGATGGCCGTCGTGCGGAGCCACGCGCCGTTGGCATAGCGGAAGAAGTCGTCGCCCGGTGCGACGGTCGTGTCCATGCCGGCGGCGTCGAGGCCGGGGACGGTCTGCGCCGCGAGCGGCGCGGCGAGTGCGAGCGCGAGGACGGCGGAGGCGAGGCGGCAGAACATGTGCGGGCGGGGTGTGGACGTCGCCGAAGGTAGGTCGAAGGTAGGGCGCGTCGAGGGCGGCGCTTGCGACGGTCGCGGTGAGCGTGGCCGCGCCGGCCGTGGCGGAGCGCTCGCGCTCGCCGCGCCGCGCTCATGCCCGACGCTGCGGCCGCGCGCGCGCACGCGGCCAGCGCCTCCTCGCCGAGCGAACTTCCAGGCGCTGACCCTCCCGCGCCGTGCCCGACCCCACCCCGACTGTCGGCCGCTTCGCGCCGAGCCCGACCGGCGACCTGCACGTCGGGAGCGCGCTCGCCGCGCTCGCCGCGTGGGCATCGGCACGCTCGGCCGGCGGGCGCTTCCTGGTCCGCATCGAGGACATCGACGGGCCGCGTGCCGTGCCGGGCGCGTCCGCGCGGCAGCTTGCCGCGCTGCGCCGGCTCGGGCTGGACTGGGACGGGCCGGTCGCGCGGCAGTCCGAGCGCGGGGCGCTCTACGACGCTGCGCTCGCGCGCCTTGCCGCGGCCGGGCGTCTGTTCGCGTGCCGCCGCTCACGCCGCGACCTCGCCGGACTCGCCTCGGCCCCGCACGGTCCGGACGGGCCCCCCTACCCTGCTCAATGGCGTACATCGCCACTCACGCCCGCAGCGCTCGCGACCGTCCGTGACGCCGCCGTCCGCTTCCGCGTTGCGCCGGGCGACGTCCGGTTCGCGGACCTCGTGCAGGGCGTGGTCGTCGAGGACGTCGCGTCAACGATCGGCGACGTCGTATTGAGGCGTCGTGACTGCGTAATCGCATACCAGCTCGCCGTCGTCGTGGACGACGCGGCGCAGGGCGTGACGCACGTCGTCCGCGGGGCGGACCTGCTCGGCTCAACGGCGCGGCAGATTCAACTACTCAGTGCTCTGGAAGCCGCCATCCCGACGTACGCGCACGTCCCGCTGCTCGTGTCAACAGTGGGTGACAAGCTGTCCAAGCGCGATGGAGCACTATCAGTTGATGCCCTCCTCGACGCGGGCATGACGGCCGAGGCGCTCGTCGGGTGGCTCGCCGGCGTGCTCGGGCAGGAGGCGACATCGCTCCACGGAATCGCGGCAGCGTGGGACTGGTCGCGCGTACCGCGCGTGCCTGTCACCGTGCCGGACGATCTGGCCGGCCGGTTGCGATAGGTTTGGCGGACGCCCACCCGGACCACCGATGCGCCTCGTTCTAATCCTCGCCCTTCTCGCCACAGCATTGCCCGCGCGGGCGCAGATGCTCGCCTCGGGCACATGGACCGGCACGCTTACCGAGGGCCGAACAGCACGCCCGGCGACGGCGGCCATAGACCGGTGCGCGACCGGCTTCTCGGTCGCCTTTACGTCCGGTGGGCGGACCGTCCGGACCGAGACGGCGGCGTACAGCCGCGGCCGGATGACGTTCGAGCTGCCCGGCTACCGCTCCTCTGCGCGGTCGGCCGCGCGGACGCTCCGCTGCGCGACCGCGATCGGGCGCGACGGGCGCATGACCGGGACGTGCTCGGGCGGCCAACAGCCCGTCCGGCTCGTGCTCGCGCCGCCGGCCAACGGCTCCCTCGGCTGCTCGTAGCCCGGCGGCTCGTAGCGCGTCAGGGCACGAGGCTCAGCCCGGCCCAGTCCACGAGCGCGAGGCCGCACATCAGCGCCAGCGCGAGCGCATGCACGCGCCGCGTGCGGACGACCGCGAGCCCGACGACGAGGCCGAGCGCGACCACGTTCAGCACGACTCGCCCGGCGTCGACGCCTGCGGACGGGAACAGGAACCCGCGCGTCGCGACCAGGAGCGTGATGTGGAGCGCGAACAGCGTCCACACGTACGGGCCGTTGTCGTCGTAGAACGTGCGCAGGTCGAGACCAGCTGGCGGGACGTCGTCCGGGAGGACGGCGGCGCACAGCAGGTACAGCACCAGCAGCTGGGCTGCGAGCAGGAGGAAGCCGCCGAGCGTCAGGAACGGCGCGGGGTCGGCCGCGCCGGCGAGCCGCCACCACAGGTTGTAGGTCGTGAGCACGGCGATGAAGGCGGCCGCGAGCGGGAGCGCGTCCCATCGCACGCGCCGCCGGGCGCGCAGGAGCATGTGCAGGCTTTTGGCCACGTCCGTCACCGCGAGGCCGACGAAGACGGACACGAGCGGCAAGAGCAGGGAAAA
>JAYWIE010000433.1:0-2536 GCA_043789155.1 Rubricoccaceae bacterium
TTCGACGGCCACGACGCCGCGATCCACATCATGCGCCGCATCCTGCAGGCGCAGGGGGCCGAGGTCATCCACCTCGGCCACGACCGCTCGGCCCGCGACGTCGTCCGGACGGCGATCGAGGAGGACGCCGACGGCATCGCGATCTCGTCGTACCAGGGCGGCCACGTCGAGTACTTCAAGTACGTCGTGGACCTGCTGCGCGAGGCCGGCGCGGGCCACATCCGGGTCTACGGCGGCGGCGGCGGCACCATCGTCCCCGAGGAGATCGCGGAGCTGCACGCCTACGGCGTCGCCCGCATCTTCTCGCCCGAGGACGGCATGCGCATGGGCCTCGACGGCATGATCGCGTCGATGATCGAGGGCGCGCGCGCCGCCCGCGCCGGGATGCGGGATGTGGGATCCGGCCGGGTGAACCCGGACCTGATGGGGGAGGAAGACAGGGCAGAGGTCGTTGCCGCCGCTGAGCCGCGGACCGTGGCCCGCGCCATGACGGCCGTCGAGCGCCACGCCGCGCACTCCGGCGACGGCGCACCGGCCACCGGCCTTTCCATCCCGCATCCCGCATCCCGCATCCCCACCGCCCCGGTGCTCGGCATCACCGGCACCGGTGGCGCGGGCAAGTCCACGCTCACCGACGAGCTCGTCCGGCGGCTGCTCGCCGACTTCGCGGACGTCCGCGTCGCCGTGCTCTCCGTCGATCCGACGCGGGCGCGGACGGGCGGGGCGCTGCTCGGCGACCGCATCCGCATGAACGCGCTCTACGGCGAGCATGCGGACCGCGCCTACATGCGCTCCTTCGCCACGCGGCAGGCGCACCGCGCGACCAACGAGGGCCTCCAGGAGGCCGTCCGCGTCGCGCAGGACGCCGGCTTCAGCCTCGTCGTCGTCGAGACGGCCGGCATCGGCCAGTCGGACACCGAGATCGCCGGCCTCGCTGATGTGTCGCTGTATGTGATGACGGCCGAGTACGGCGCGCCGAGCCAGCTCGAGAAGATCGGGATGCTGGACACGGCGGACCTCGTCGCGCTCAACAAGTTCGAGAAGCGCGGCTCGCAGGACGCCTTGCGGGACGTCCGCAAGCAGGTGCAGCGCAACCGCCAGGCCTTCTCGGTGAGCCCGGACGCGATGCCGGTCTACCCGACCATGGCCGCCCGGTTCGCCGACGCCGGCGTCTCGCGCCTCTACCTCGCGCTGCTCGACGCGCTCCGCCCGCACGGCTTCGACCGCACGAGCCGCCTCTACGACGCCGCGACGCTGCCCGCGCCGGACCCGACGGCGGGCGTGCTCGTCCCGCCGAAGCGGCAGCGCTACCTCGCCGAGATCGCCGAGGCCGCGCGCGCCTACCGCGCCGAGACCGCCCGCCTCGCCGACGCCGCCCGCCGCTGGGACCACGCTGCAGGCGCGGCAACGGCGCTCCGGGACGCGGGCGAGACGCCCGCCGCCGAGGCGGCCGAGCGCCTCGCCGCCGCCGCGTGGGACGCGCTCGACGCCGACGCGCAGCGGGCCGTCCGCGACTGGGACGCGCTCGCGGAGCAGTACGCCGGCGACGAGCTCGTGTACACCGTCCGCGGCAAGGACATCCGGCAGCCGCTGCGCCGCGAGACGCTGTCGGGCCTGAGGGTCCCGCGCGTCGTGCTGCCGCGCACGACGAGTGCCGAGGACCGCCTGCGCTTCGTGCGCCAGGAGAACGTGCCGGGGGCCTTCCCGTTCACGGCCGGCGTCTTCCCGCTGAAGCGGCAGGGCGAGGACCCGACGCGCATGTTCGCCGGCGAGGGCGGCCCGGAGCGCACCAACCGCCGCTTCCACCTCGTCAGCGCCGGCCTGCCCGCCAAGCGCCTCTCGACCGCCTTCGACTCGGTGACGCTCTACGGCCGCGACCCCGGCGAGGCCCTGGATGTTTACGGCAAGGTCGGCACGTCCGGCGTCTCCGTCCCGACGCTCGACGACATGAAGAAGCTCTACTCGGGCTTCGACCTCTGCGCGCCCACGACGTCGGTCTCGATGACGATCAACGGCCCGGCCCCGGCCATCCTGGCCATGTTCATGAACACGGCCATCGACCAGCAGGCCGAGGCCTTCCTGAAGCGCGAGGGCCGCTGGGAGGCAGCGGAGGCCGTCATCGCATCGAAAGTGCCGGACCGGCCGGTGTACGTGAACTACGAGCCGGAGAAGGAAGGAGGGAAGAGGGAGGAGGGAAATGCAGGAGACGGAGCCTCTGTCCTCCTTCCTTCCTCCTCCTCCCTTCCCGACGGCCACGACGGCACCGGCCTCGGCCTGCTCGGCTGCACCGCGGCGGACCTCGTCGCGTGGGGCGTGCTCACGCAGCCCGAATACGCGGCCGTCCGCGACGGCGCGATGACGGCCGTGCGCGGGACGGTCCAGGCGGACATCCTCAAGGAGGACCAGGCGCAGAACACCTGCATCTTCTCGACCGAGTTCTCGCTCCGCGTCATGGGCGACATCCAGCAGAGCTTCGTCGACCGCGGCATCCGCAACTTCTACTCGGTGAGCATCTCGGGCTACCACATCGCCGAGG
>JAYWIE010000434.1:0-2534 GCA_043789155.1 Rubricoccaceae bacterium
TCCCTACACGACGTCTTCCGATCTTCGCGGCCACGGACGCCGTGCTGCGCCGCCTGAGGCGAAGGCGACGGCCTGTGTCGCGCCTTCGAGCGAGGCGAGGTTGCCCTCGAGCGCCGAGCGCGTCGGGTTGGAGACGCGCGCGTACTCGTGGCCCTTGTGCTCGCCGGGGGCGGCCTGCACGAACGTGCTCGTGAGGTAGACGGGCGTCATGATGGCCCCCGTCGTGGGGTCCGGCGTCTGCCCGGCGTGGACGGCGCGGGTGGCGAAGCCCCAGTCGGGGTCGTCGTGGGAGTCGGTCACGGAGTCGTCTGGGGCGTCGGGACAAAAAGAGGGCGGGGGCGCGTCGTGCGCCCCCGCCGGGACCGTCTGCCGGCAGCGGGCCGCCGTGCCGGCAGCGCGTGCCGCTAGTTCATCGGGATGCCGGCGCACTGCGAGACGCCGCGCGCGTCGTCGATGCGACCGAGCGTCGAGTAGACCCGGAAGAGGGCCGTGCACGCGCCGCGGCGGTCGTCGCCCTCGGGCGAGAGCGTGCGGGCGCGCTCGAAGTACGGCAGCGACTGCTCGAGGGCGGTGTTGCGCTCGCGGATGAGGCGCGCGTTCTCGGCGTCCGAGGTCGCGGCGTTGGCCGACGCACTGAGCACGGCGGCCTTGTTCTGGATGGCCGCGCCGAGGTTGTACTGCGCCGTGGCGTCGTCGGGGCTCAGCTCGGCGGCGCGCGTCAGCTCGCGGATCGCGTCGTCGACGCGGCGGGCCTGCAGCAGCGCGATGCCGTACTGGAGGCGGAGCGCGGGCTCGGTCGCGGGCGTGGCGCGGGCGAGCTCGGTCTCGTAGCGGGCGATCGCGTCGGCGGCGCGGCCCGGCGTGGCCTCGTAGGCTGCGAAGAGGTCGGCGCGGATGGCGTCGTCGGCGGGGAAGCGCGTGGCCGCGCCTTCGAGGACCGAGATGGCCTCGGTGCCCTGGCTCGCCCCGAGCAGCGCGCGGCCGAGCCGGCGGTAGGTCGCGGCGTCGGTCGGGTCGAGGCGTACGGCGGCGCGGTAGGGCTCGATGGCCGCGTACGGGTTGCCCGAGGCGTACTGCGCGAGGCCGTAGTTGACCTGGCTCAGGGCGGAGTCCGGGCGGACGAGCGTCGCGTTGCGGAAGAGGATGCGCGCGCCGGCGTAGTCCGGCGGGGTCTGCTGGAAGGCCGTCGCGCCGCGGTTCATGGACGTGATCCAGAGGTTGGTCATCACGTTGGCCGAGTTGACGTTCGCGGGTGCGATCTGCGCGGCGCGCTGCGCGTCGGCGAGGGCCATCGAGACGGCTACCGAGTCGACGCGGGCCGAGTCGGCAGCGATCATGCGGCGGCGGATGTCGGCGCGGAGGATGTAGGCCTCGGCGTCCTGCGGCGTGCGCGCGACGGCGGTGTCGGCGAGGACGAGCGCGGCGGCGTAGTTGCCCGCCTCGGAGGCGCTCCGGGCGGCACCGAGGCCGCCGGCGACCGGGGCGGAGCACGCGCTCAGGGCGACGGCGAAGACGAGCAGGAGGGACGGGGAGAGCGTGCGCATGGGAGCAGAGAGAGTGGGAGCGCGCCCGGCGGACCGGACGTCGCCAAGGTACGGGCTACCTTCGACGCAACAACAGACCTCGGGGTCCGGACCATGCCGCCCGCCCGCCGCGCCTTCCTCGACGGCCTGATCGACTACGCCGGCCTCTTTCCGCCGGCCGAGCTCGCGCTCGAGCCCGCGCTCGACCTCTACGGCCGCTACCGCTCGGGCCCCGACGCCTGGATGCTGGGCCGCTTCCTCATCCCTGCGTCCCGCCTCTCGGACGCCGAGCCGCTCGTCGCGGGCGTCGAGGGCGACGCTCCGGTCCGCTTCTCGGTCCTCGGAGCCGCGCGGCCCGCCGCGCCCGCGCCCGAGCCCGCCGGCGTGCCGCCGGACCCGGCGCTCGCGTGGCTCGCGGACGCCGAGGCGGTCGTCGCCGCCGCCCGCGCCTTCGAGCGCCGCCTGCACGGCCAGGCCGTCTGCGACGCCTTCGAATTCCGCCTGCCCGCCGCGCTCGCGCTCGACCCGGACACCCTTGTGGGCGTCCTCGGCGCGCTCGCCCCGCGCCTGGGCGACGACGGACGGGCCGCGGTCGAGATCCCGTTTCTCGCCGACCCCGGCACGACCGAGCCGGCCGCGCACGCCGTCGCCGAGGCGAACCACAAGGTCGGCGAAGCCCACGGCCGGCTCGGCCGGGCCGCGTTCGCCGTCAAGCTGCGCTGCGGCGGCGAGGGCGTCCCGTCGCCCGAGGCGCTCGCGGCCGCGCTCACGGCTGCGCGCCGCGCCGGCGTGGCCGTGAAGGCGACGGCAGGCCTGCACCACCCGCTGCGTCACGCGACACCGGCCGGGCCGGACGCGCACGGCTTCGTGAGCGTCTTCGGCGGGGCCATCCTCGCCGACGTCCACGGGCTCGCGGCCGACGACCTCGCCGAGATCCTCGACAGCCGCGACGCGGCCGACTGGACGTTCGGCGACACGCTCGGCTGGCGCTCGCTCGCCGCGCGCCCGGAG
>JAYWIE010000435.1:0-2527 GCA_043789155.1 Rubricoccaceae bacterium
GACGGCGGCGACCAGCCCCCACGCGCCGCGGCGGACGCGCTCGGCGACGCGGACGTCGAACCCGGCGTCCGTCATGAGGCGCGCGATCTCGTCCGCCGCGAGCGTCCGGCCGTGGGCCGGGTCGGCGAGGGTCAGGAATCCGTCCATCGCCGCCATCCACCAGCGGCTGCGGTCCCAGTCCACGACGGCGAGGCGGCCGCCCGCGCGGAGCACGCGCCGCGCCTCGGCGAGCGCCGCGCCGGGATCGCGGACGTAGTGCAGCGCGCTCGCCGTCACCACGACGTCGAACGCGGCGTCGGCGACGGGCAGCGCCGTCGCGGGCGCGCACTCAAAGCGGACGTTCGGGAAGGCGGCGGTCGTGCGCCGCGCCTCGGCGAGCATGCCCGCGGAGACGTCGACGCCGACGACGCGCTGGGCGGGGTGCCGGGCAGCGAGGCGGGCCGCGAACATGCCCGTCCCGCACCCGACGTCGAGCACGCGCTCGGCCGGGCGGACGCGCGCGACGGCGTCGAGCAGGGCGTGCGTGTCGCGGACGTAGCCCGCCCAGCGGCGGTCGTAGGCGCGCGCCGCGCGGTCGTACTGGCGGGCGACAGCGTCGGGCATGTCAGGCGAACGGCGAGGCCTTCGCCGCCGTGGCCAGCTTCTGCGTGTCGAGCGCGATCACGAGCTCCTCGTTGGTCGGGACGACCCACACCGGGACCGCGCTCTCGGCCGTCGTGATGCGCGCCTCGCGCCCCGACGCGGCCGCGTTGGCGGCGGCGTCCAGCGTCATCCCGAGCCCGTCGAGGCCGGCGAGCGTCTGCGCGCGGATCTCGGCGGCAAACGTCCCGATGCCGGCCGTGAAGGCGACGGCGTCGGCCCCGCCGAGGACCGCGAGGTATCGCCCGAGGTAACTCTTGACGCGGTAGCAGAAGACGTCGACGGCCTGGCGGCAGCGGACGTCGCCGGCGGCCGCCTCGGCGAGCAGGTCGCGCATGTCGGCGGCGTAGCCCGAGAGCCCGAGCAGGCCCGAGTAGCGGTTCAGCATCGTCTGGATCTCGGCCAGCGTCATCTCCTCCTTGGCCACGAGGTCGAAGACGATGCTGGGGTCGAGGTCGCCCGAGCGCGTCCCCATCACGAGCCCTTCGAGCGGCGTCATGCCCATGCTCGTGTCGACGCTCTTGCCGCCGCGGACGGCGCACGCCGAGCAGCCGTTGCCCAAGTGCAGCACGACGACGCGCGCCGTGGCCGGGTCCAGCCCCTGCAGCTCGGCCACGCGCCGCGAGACGTACTGGTGGCTCGTGCCGTGGAAGCCGTAGCGCCGGATGCGGTGGCGGCGGTAGAGGCGGTTCGGGAGCGCGTAGAGGTACGCCTCCGGCGGCAGCGTCTGGTGGAACGCCGTGTCGAAGACCGCAACCTGCGGGACGTCCGGGAAGAGCCGCTGCGCGGCGAGGATGCCCTGGAGGTTGGCCGGGTTGTGCAGCGGCGCGAGGTCGAAGGCGTCGCGGATGGCCTCGACGACCTCGGCGTCGACGAGCGCAGATTCCGAGAAGCGCTCGCCGCCGTGCACGACGCGGTGCCCGACGGCCTCGACGGCCGGGAGGGCCGCGCCGTCGGGCAGGCGCGCCTCGCGGAGCATCCCGAGGAGGGCGTCGAGCGCCGCCGTGTGGTCCGGGGCCGCGAGCGTCGCGCGCGGCGTCTTCTGGTCGCCGACGCGGAACGAGACGAGGCTCGAGACGGCCCCGATGCGCTCGACCTGCCCGGAGGCGATCTCGGCGCGCGTCGCGGCGTCGAGCAGGTCCATCTTGAGCGACGACGAGCCGGCGTTGAGGACGAGGACGATCACGGGAATGCGGCTTGAGGTTCGAGGGTTGACGTTCTGAACCTCAAACGCCACCCCTCAAACCGGTTCTGCCTTCCCGAACCGCGCGCGACGTGCCGGGTTCTTGCCCTTTCCGCGCAGCCCGCCCGGCGCTCACGCCATGGACGACCAGATTTACCTCGTCATCGCCGCGACGTTCGTCGGCTTCCTCGCGCTCGCGTTCGGGCTGCTGTACCCGGTCTACCGCTTCCTCACGCGCGAGGAGCGCGCCGAGAAGGCGTGGACGCGCGACGCCGTCGCGCGGCGCAGCGCCAGCACCGGCGACAGCGCGCGGACGCCCGAGCCGCCCGTGGTGAGGCCACCCGCGCCGCCGGCCCCGTGACGCGCGCGGTGATGCGCGCCGCCGTCCTGGCCTGCGCCGTCCTGCTCTGCGCGCCGGCGCACGCGCAGACGTCCCGGCAGGCCGAGGCCCGGCAGGCCGAGGCGCTCCGCGACGCCCGCGCGCGCCTCGCGCTGGGCGACACGCTCGGGGCGCTCGCCGCCGTCCGCGGCGTCCAGGAGCGCGACGGCAACACGGCCGCGCTCGAGACGGTCCGCCTCACGGCCGAGCGGACGGGCGCGGGCTTGCGCCGCTACCCGCCGCCCGCGCGCCGGCGGCTCGTCGCCCGGACCGCCCGCCGCCTGCTCGCCCTCGACCCCGTAAGCCCGCTCGCCCTCGAAACGCTC
>JAYWIE010000436.1:0-2525 GCA_043789155.1 Rubricoccaceae bacterium
CGCGAGAGCCCGAAGGCCCCGTCGAGGTCGGCGAGGCGGGCGGCGGGGAGCGCCTCGGGCAGAGACTGGAGAAAGTGGATCCACTGCGGCGTGGCCCAGCCCTGCGTCTCGAGCGAGGCGGCCGGCGCTCCGCCGGCGAAGGCGGCGACCGCGGCGTCGGCGCGGGCGAGCAGGGCCGAGCGGACCGGCGGCACGTTGTCCGGCAGGCCGGGCTCGTGCATCCACTGCTCGGGCCGGACGGCGGCGCGCGCGGCCGGGTCGCCGTTCCACAGGCTGGCGTCCAGCTCGGCGAGCAGGCCCGCCGTCGTCATCGAGCCGAAGGCGTTGCGGTCGAAGTAGCCGCGCAGGAAGGCGTCGAGGCGCGGCCGCCCGACGACCGCCTCGACGGTGTAGAGGAAGGCGGCCCCCTTCTCGTACGGGACCGACGTGAAGCCGGCGTCGGGGTCGCGGCCCGCGAGGTCCACGTGCAGGATCTGGTCAGCGGGCGGCAGCGTCGCGAGCTCGTCCACGAGCTCGGCGCGGCCGAGCTGGCGCAGCATCTCGGCGCGCTCCGGGCCGTAGACGGCCTCCATGATGCGGTTCTCGAAGTAGACCGTGAAGCCCTCGTTGAGCCAGAAGTCGGACCAGGTCGCGTTGGTGACGAGGTTGCCGGACCACGAGTGGGCGAGCTCGTGGGCGACGAGGGACACGAGCGAGCGGTCGCCGGCGAGGATCGTCGGCGTGGCGAAGGTCAGCGTCGGGTTCTCCATGCCGCCGAAGGGGAACGAGGGCGGCAGCACGAGCAGGTCGTAGCGGCCCCAGCGGTAGGGGCCGTAGAGGCCCTCGGCCGCGGCCACCATCGTCTCGACGTCGCGGAACTCGCGCTCGGCCGGGCCGGCGACGGCGGGCTCGGCCCAGACGCCCGTCCGCTCGCCGAGCGGGCGGAACGCGATGTCGCCGACGGCGAGCGCGATGAGGTACGGCGCGACGGGGTGCTCCATGCGGAAGCCGAACCGGCGGCGGCCGTCGGGCAGCAGCTCCTGCGTGCCGAGCGGGTCGGCGCTCATGACGGCCGTGAGGCCGGCCGGGGCGGTGATGTCGGCGTCGTAGGACTGGCGGACGCCGGGGCTGTCCTGCGTCGGGATCCAGGTCCGCGTGAGGATGGCCTCGCCCTGGGTGAACATGAACGGCTTGCCCGAGGACGTCTGGGCCGGCGCGAGCCACTGCACGGCCGCGGCCTCGGGGCGCGTGCGGTAGGTGACCACGACGAGCCGGCTGCCGGGCACGTCGCCGACGAGCGGGTCCGCGGGCGGGAGCGCGACCGTCAGCGGCGCGCCGAGCAGCGGGTCGGCCGCGCCGAGCGCGAAGGCGAGCGGCGCGCCGGCGGCGTCCGTGACGCGCTCGACGTCGAGCGTGCGCGTGTCGAGCACGATCTCGCGAGCGTCGGGCCGCGCCGCGACCGTCAGCGTGGCCGTCCCGGCGAGCGTCTTCGCGGCCACGTCGACGGCGAGGTTCAGCGAGACGTGCGTGACGCGGGCCTCGGCGGGGCGGGCGTACGAGTGGACGTCCTGCGCGAGCGTCGGGCGGGCCGGGCGGCCGGGCGGGGGCTCGCCCTGCGCGGCGGCCTGCGCGGCGGCGGCGGCCGGGCGCGTGCCCGAGCAGCCCGCAGCGAAGAGGGCGGCGAGGAGCATCGCGACAGGGACGGAGAGGCGGCAGCAGGGCATGGGCGCGGAGCGAGAAGGCGTCGAAGATAGACGGCGGCGCGCGCCGGCTGGTGCGCGTCGCAGGCCAGTCAACGCGCCGGCCGTAGCCCGTCGTGCCGGCCGCGTAGCAGACGCCGAGGGAGAGCCCGCATCTCCGGCAGCGGGCGTGACGCCTGACCCGACGTCTCACCTCCGGACTTTCATCCGCACGGGCCTGGAACGCGCGTGATGTCCCTACTCTTCAGCACGATCCATCGGCTCCGGAGGCCGACCCACGCCTCACCGGCCCGCCGCTTCCCCCGCGCCCATGTCCCGCACGCTCCGCGCCTCCGTCCTCGCTGCTCTGGCTCTGCCCGCCCTCGCCGGACCGGTCCGCGCCCAGGTGCCGACCGTGCGCGAGCTGGCATCACCTGCGCCCGAGCCCAACGCGCAGTTCGCCTTCGCCATCGCCGGCGTGCCCGACGTCGACGGCGACGGCCGCGGCGACGTCCTGGTCGGGGCCCCGCTGGCGAGCGCCGCGGGCACGCAGCCGGGCCGCGCCTTCGTCTACTCCGGGGCCACCGGCGCGCTGCTCTACAGCCTCCTCTCGCCGACGCCCGAGGTCGGCGGCCGCTTCGGCGTCGCCGTCGCCGGCGTGCCGGACGTCGACGGCGACGGGCGCGGCGACCTGATCGTCGGGACGGAGGGCGAGCGGCTCACGACCGGCGGGCGCGCGTACGTCTACTCCGGAGCCACGGGGGCACTGCTGCGGACGCTCGCCTCGCCGGCCGGCGCGCCGAGCGGCTACTTCGGGCGGGCCGTCGCCGGCATGCCGGACGTCGACGGCGACGGGCGCGGCGACCT
>JAYWIE010000437.1:0-2524 GCA_043789155.1 Rubricoccaceae bacterium
CGGTCGGTGGGCGTAGGGCCACAGCGTGCTGTGGCCCCACCGAGCGTCGCGCCCGGTGTCCGTCGCGCCCGGTGCCCGTCGCGCCCGCCCGCGCGCGTCCGGGCGAATCCCGCGGGCGGCTCGGGGCGTTGGCCCGCTTCACACACCCCCACCGACATGGCCGTTGGCCCGCTGCACGTCTTCCTCATCGTCCTGCACATCGTGCTCGTGACCGTCTGGTTCGGCCTGACGATCCGGCTCCAGTTCCTGGCGAAGGCCCTCGGCGGCGGCCCGCTCGCGGCGTCCGAGGAGATCCGGCAGGCCGGCGACCGGACGGTGCAGGTGGCGACGGTCGCGATCATCCTGTTCTACGCCGCCGCGATCGCCAACTTCTTCGTCGGCGGCGGCTTCGCGGTGTACGGGGCGAACTACCACGCGAGCCTCGCGCTCGGGCTCGCGCTCGTGCTCGTGCAGGTGCTGCTCGTGCAGCCCGCGTGGGGGCGGCTCTCGGGCGGACAGCCGGCGCAGGCCCGGCGCGTCGCGATGGGCATCGGCATCGGGCACGGGCTGTGGTTCGTGGTCCTCGTGCTGATGTTCTGGCCCTACGGCGGGCTCCGCCGCACGCCGGACGTCCCCGCGACGCCCGCGGCCGCGGCCCCGGCGCGGTAGCCGCAGCCGAGCGGAACCCCGGCGCGGCCGGCGCGGGTAGGGCTTGGCCCAGCCCACGCCCCGGATGTCTGCCGCCGCGCTCGTCTTCCCGCATCAGCTCTTCGCCGACCACCCGGCGCTCGACGGCGCAACGCGCGTCGTTCTCGTCGAGGACGACCTCTACTTCCGCGACGCGCACCACCCGGCGCGGCACCACAAGCTGCGGCTCGTGTTGCACCGGGCGTCGATGGCGCGCTACGCCGAGCGCCTGCGCAGCCTCGGCCACGCGGCCGAGACGGCCGAGTGGGCCGCGCGGCGCTCGCTCGGCGACGTCGTGGCCGGGCTCGCCGCCGGCGGTGTGACGCGCCTGCGCGTGTGCGACCCCGGCGACTTCCTGCTCGAGAAGCGCCTCGCGACGGCCGCGACGGCGGCCAGCGTCGCGCTCGACGTCGTAGACTCGCCCGGCTTCCTCAACACCCGCGCCGACAACGCCGAGCTGCTCGGCGGCAAGACGCGCGTGCGGATGGACGCCTTCTACCGCCGCCAGCGGCAGCGCCTCGGCATCCTCGTCGACGCCGACGGGCAGCCCGCTGGCGGACAGTGGTCCTTCGACGCCGACAACCGCCAGAAGCTGACGCCGGCCGCCCTCGCGGACGTCCCGCCCGTGCCGGCCGTCGCGCAGGACGCCGTCATTGCCGAGGCGCGGGCCTACGTCGAGCGGCACTTCCCGGACCACCTCGGCGCGAGCGGACCCCTCCCGTACCCGACCGACCACGCCGGGGCCGCGGCGTGGCTCGGCGTCTTCGTCACCGAGCGGCTCGCGCGCTTCGGGCCGTTCGAGGACGCCGTCGAGCCGGGCACGTCGCACCTGTACCACGCCGTGATCACGCCGATGCTCAACACGGGCCTGCTCACGCCGCGGCAGGTGCTCGACGCCGTCCTAGCGGCCGGCACGCCGGGCGTACCGCTGAACTCGCTCGAGGGCTTCGTCCGGCAGCTCATCGGCTGGCGCGAGTACATGCGCGCGACCTACGACTCGGCCGGCGTCACCATGCGCACGGCCAACATGTGGGGCTTCTCGCGGCGGCTGCCCGACGCGTGGTACACCGGCGAGACCGGCCTCGTGCCCGTGGACGACGTCATCCGGCGCGTGCTCGCGACCGGCTACGCCAACCACATCGAGCGGCTGATGGTACTCGGGACGGCCCTCTTTCTGACGCGCATCCGCCCGGATGACGTCTTCACGTGGTTCCACGAGATGTTTGTCGACGCATACGACTGGGTGATGGTCCCGAACACGTACGGCATGAGCCAGCACGCCGCAGGCCCGATCATCACGACGAAGCCGTACTTCAACGGCTCGAACTACCTCCGCAAGATGAGCCACTACCCGCGCGGGCCGTGGGAGGCCGAGTGGGACGGCCTGTTCTGGACGTTCGTGCGCGACTACCGCGAGCAGGTCGCCGGCTACAACCGGATCGGGATGCTAGCGAAGACGGCCGAGCGGATGGCCCCGGAGACGATGGCAGCCCACGACGCCGCGGCGCAGCGCTACCTCGCCCGCGTCGGCCTCGCCTGAGGCGCGACGTCCTGCGGCCACGTCAGCCGGCGGCGGCGCGGCGGAGGCGGTCCATCAGCGCCCGCCCGAGGCCGACGTCCGGGACCGGTTGCGCGTCGATGCGGGCGAGGCCGAGCGCGTCGGCGCGGCGGAAGAGGTCGAACGCGGCGCGGGCGTAGTCGTCCACGGTCGCGCACGGCACGGCGAGCGCGTAGCCCGGCGGCGGCGGACCGAGACCGATCCACGCCGCGTCGGCCGAGGGCTTGGGCGCGCCCGCGAGCCGTACGCGCGCGCGCGGCGCGTAGTGGCGGTGGCGCGTGCCCGGCGAGCGCCCGGCGT
>JAYWIE010000438.1:0-2523 GCA_043789155.1 Rubricoccaceae bacterium
CGCCGTCGGGGGTGATGCGAATGACGTACTCGGTCCCGTCGGCGCTGAAGCCGCCCGTCCCGTTGTCCTGCTGGAGCGGGCCGATGTCGGCCGCGTCGAGAGGTGCTGCGGGCGGGTCGGGGAAGGCATGCGGCGGCGGCAGGTCGGGCGTCTCGGCGTGCGCAGCACCGGCGGGGAGCGGGAGCACGTCGAGGCCGAGGGCGCGGCAGAGGTCAGCCGCGCCCTCGGTCGTGCTCGCGCCTGCGGAGTCGAGGAGCGCGGGCGCGCCGTAGAGCACGCCGGCGACGCACGCGCGGGCGTCGTGGTCGGCCTCGGTCCACGACGCCGCCTCGTCGCGGGCCGCGTCGTGCGCCTCGGCGAAGCCCGCCGCGACGGCGTCGGCGTCGCAGAAGCGGTCGGCGACGGCGAGCGCGTCGTCGCGCGAGGCTGCGCCGGCGAGGACGACCGTGACCTCGGCCGTCTCGCCCGGCGCGAGGCTGAGCGGCCGGCGGAGCGCGAAGACCGGGTCGAGCACGTTGCCCGTCGTGCCCGAAAGCTCGGCGTCCGCGTCGAGCGCGGCTGGGCGGGCGACGCTGCGGCCGCGGCCGACGAAGCGCATCCGGTCGGTCTCGTGCGTCGCGTCGCCGTCGCCCGCGAGGGCCATCACGGCGTAGAACGGCGTCTCGTCGGCTCCGCGCGGGCGGCGGCGCGCCAGCAGGACCGGCCGGCCCTCGGCGCGCTCGGTCTGGACGAACAGCTTGGAGAACGCGGGGTGCGCGAGGTCCGCGGCGCGGCTCTGGAGCACGGGCTCGCAGTAGGCCGTGAGGTCCAGGCGGCGCGGGCGCTCCGAGCGGTTCTCGACCGTCACGCGGCGCAGCTCGGCCGGCGCGTCGGCGGGCGTCGCGCCGGGCGCGACGGCGATGCACATCCGCGTGGCGATGCCGTCGTCGGTCCGCTCGATCTCGACGGCCCCGTCGAGCCAGCGGACGGCGTAGGCGTCGGGCGTCGCCCGCGTCGGGGCGTAGCCGGCGGACCAGAGCGTCCCGGCGTCGAGGTCGCGGAGGTAGACGAAGAGGCCGTCTAGGTCGGCGAGGCGGTCGCCGCGCCAGCGCGTGATCGCGCGGCCGTCGGCCACGGCGACGCCGGTCCCGGCCGCGGTGACGAGCAGCGCGTGGTGCGCCGAGCCGAGCAGGCGGCCCTGAGGCGTCGGGGCGAGAACGTGGGCGAGGTCGACGAGGTCGGAGACGGCGGGCATCGGCGAACGGGAGAGGGAACGGTGGAGGAGCGGCGTCGGCGAAGGCCAGTGGGAAGTAGCCAGTGGCCAGTACTGATTTTCTGCCACTGGCTACTGCCTCGGCGGCACCAGCCGCCGACACTGGCCACTGGCCACTCAGTCGGCGAAAAAGGTGACGGTGCGGGCGGGACTGCGGAGATGCACGGCCCCATCAACGAGGGGCGTCGGCACGCCGTCGGCCTCGGCGCGCGCGACGTCGGCGTCGAAGGGCGCGCGGACGTCGATGCCGCCCGGCGGGACGTCCGGCAGGGCGTCGAACACGACCGCGACGCGCCCGGCCCGGGCGGGACCGACGCGGTAGGCCAGCTCGCCGCCCGGCGTCACGAGGCCCCGCACCGCGACGCCGTCCGCGGCCCACGCGGCCGGGATGCCCGCGCCGACGACGAGCCGCTCCGCGCCGGGCGCGCCCTCGGTGTAGCCGAACAGGTCCAGCGTCGCGCGGAGCATGTCGGACCCGACCCACGTGTGCGGCATGTCGCCGATAAAGCGCGGCGTGCGCGGGTCGCGCCAGACGACCTCAGCCCACTCCTGCCAGCCCGCGGGCCGGCGGTGCGCCATGAACCAGCGGGCCGCATCGAGCGCGCGCGCGGGCTCGCCGAGGCGCAGCATTGCGCCGACGTTGCGCCACTCGTAGGGCGTGTAGGCCTCCCAGTCGTCTGCGCGCGCGCGCGCCTCGAAGAAGGCCCAGTAGCGGTCGAACGTCGCGCGGAGGGGGTCGGTGGGGAGGACGGCACCGGCCGAGACCGGGTCGAGGGCGATCGACGTCGAGGTCGCGTCGAAGTCGCCGAGGTCGGCCGCGCCGGGGAGCGTCGTGAGACCGTGGACGGCGAGCGTGGCGCGGACGGACGCGGCGAGGTCGGATTCGAAGGCGTCGCGGCTGGCCGCGAGACCGGCGGTCGGCTCTCCGAGTTCACCGGCGACGAACACGGCGTCGCGGTAGCCGCGCAGCGCCCAGAGGTCGTCCCAGTACGAGTAGGCCGGCTTCGCGGAGTAGCCCTCGTGCGAGATCGACGGCGGCATGAGGCCGCGCAGGTGCCGCGTCGCGTCCGTGTCGAAGGCGAGCGTCGCGGCGCGAATCGAGTCCATGAACGCGACGGCCCCGCGGACGTGCGGCCACATCGCGCGCAGGAACGCGCGGTCGCGGGTGTAGCGGAACGTCTCGGCGATGAGGTAGACGAGCTCACCGTGGCTGTCGTGCTCCGGGACGGGGTCCGCCCCGCGGCCGTCGACGCAGCACGGCACCTTGCCGT
>JAYWIE010000439.1:0-8921 GCA_043789155.1 Rubricoccaceae bacterium
GTACAGGCGCGCCCGCGCGCCGCCTCAGAACGCGGCCGAGGCGGCCTCCGCGACCGTCTGGTCCTGCTCGCCCGAGCCGCCGCTGACGCCGACCGCGCCGACGACCTGCCCGTCGCGGCGCACCGGGACGCCGCCGGCGAAGATCATGACGCGCCCGCCGTTGGAGGCGTGGATGCCGAAGAACTGGTCGCCCGACTGCGCGTTGCCGGCCAGGTCCTTCGTGGCCAGGTCGAAGGCGCGGGCCGTGAACGCCTTGTTGATCGAGATGTCGATGCTGCCGATCCACGCGCCGTCCATGCGGACGTGCGCGACGAGGTTGCCGCCGGCGTCGGCGACGGCGATGTTCATCGGCTGGCCGATCTCGCGGGCGGCGGCGATGCCGGCGGCGATGATGCGCTGCGCGTCGTCGAGCGCGAGGGTGTTCAGGGTCGTCATGGGAGCTGCGTCGGGATGGGACGTCGAGAAGGGGAGAGGTCGCGGAGGAGTCCGCCGGCCTGCATACCGGGCGCGCCTCGCGCGGTTCTCCACCCCCGTCCGCGGTGTGCCCGCCGGGAGCCGCGCGGGCGCTACCAGACGTCGTCGCCGTCGTGCAACTCGGCGTCGAGCGCGTCCGCGACGCCGGCCGCGAGGTCGATGGCCGCGCGCAGCTCGGCCGGCGAGGCGTCGGCCGCGAGGCGGACGATGAACACGACCCCGCCGTCCTCGACGCACCACGCGCCGGCGGCGAACTCGGTGTTCTCCTCGAGCAGCCGCATCGCGAGGCCGGGCACGACGACGACGGCCGCCGAGTCGGACGGGGAAAACGCGACCGAGAACACCTCGCGCATCGAGAGCCCGCCGACCTCGGCCGTCTCCGGGCGGACCCACACGGTCTGCCCGCGGCCGCCGTCGAGGTCGAAGTCGAGCGCGTAGTCGCCGCCGTCCTCGACGTCGTAGACGAGGCCGAGCGCCTTCAGGGCCGCCTCGACGCGGGCGTCGGGCGGAGCCGGCGCGTCGGGTGCGTCCTGCGCGCGGGCGGGTGCGGCGAGCAGGATGAGCGCGAGGGCGGCGATCCGCATCGGCAGGGGAGGGGCGTGGTGCCGGAAGATCGCGAGGTCAGGCCGCCTGCGTGCCCGGCACCACGTCGTCGTCCCAGTGGTCCAGCATGTCGATGACGGCCGTCGCGATCTGGTCCTGGTCCACCGTCCCGACGATCTCGCCGCGCTTGAACAGGTGCGCCCGGCCGCGCCCGAGCGACACGCCGAGGTCCGCGCCCGCAGCCTCGCCGGGGCCGTTGACGGCGCAGCCCATCAGGGCCACGTTGAGGTCCTGCGTGTAGCCCCGCTTCGCGACGGCCTCCTCGACCTCGTCGACCACGGAGAAGAGGTCGCCGGCGAGGCGGCCGCACGTCGGGCAGGCGATGACGTTGACGCCCGGGCGGCCGAGGCGCAGCGACTTCAGGATCTGGTGCCCGACGGCCACCTCGTGGACGGAGTCGGCCGCGAGCGACACGCGGATCGTGTCCCCGATTCCGTCCGCGAGCAGCGTCCCGATGCCGATCGACGACTTGACCGGGCCCGTCTTGAGCGAGCCGCTCTCCGTCACGCCGAGGTGGAGCGGGAAGTCGGTCCGCTCGGCGAGCAGGCGGTAGCTCTGGATCATGAAGTAGACGTCCGAGTGCTTTACGGATATCACGAGGTCCTCGAAGCCCTCGCGCGCGCAGACCTCGACGTGGCGCATCGCGGACTCGAACAGGGCCTCCGGGCGCGGGAAGCCGTACTTGTCCAGGATGTCCTTTTCCAGACTGCCCGCGTTGACGCCGATGCGGATCGGGATATTGGCCGCCTTGGCGGCCACGAGCACCTCGCGCTCCCACTCTTCCTTGCCGATGTTGCCGGGGTTGAGGCGCACCTTGGCCACGCCGGCCTCGATGGCCTTGAGCGCGTAGGTGTAGTTGAAGTGGATGTCGGCGACGATCGGCACCGGGCTCCCGGCGACGATCTCGCGCAGCGCGTCGGCGTCCTCGGGGCGCGGCACGGCCACCCGCACGATGTCCGCGCCCGCATCCGCGAGGCCCTGGATCTCGGCCAGGCAGCCCTCGACGTCGTGCGTCTTGCCGGTCGTCATGGACTGGACCGTGATCGGCGCGCCGCCGCCGATGCGGACCTCCTTGCGGACGCCGCCGACGGCGTGGCGCAGCACGACCTGGCGGCTGTGGCGGCGCGGCCGCACGGGGGCCTGCCCGGACTGCGTGGACTCGGACGTGGACATCTCCATGGTCTCGGCGGGAAGGGGGCGGGTAGACGCGGCGCGGCGCGCGGAGTTTAGGCCGGGACGCGGCTGGCGTGCGCGGCCGGAATGAAAACGCACGCTACGGCGTGACGTCCCCGGGCGCGCCGGCTGCGAGTTCGTCGAGCGCGTGGCACAGCCGCCGGAACGACCGCGAGCGCTCGGCTGCGATGGCCGTGTCGATGGCCGACGTGTAGCGTGTCTGGTCGAGCGACGGCTTGTAACTGATGCCGGACGGCAGCCGCGCCGTCAGCCAGCCTTTGGCGTCCCGGATGCCTTCGGGGTCCGCGTCGCACGTCAAGCCGTCTGGCAGGCGCGGGTCTGCAGCCGAGACCGTCTCGATGCTGGCGATCATCCACGCCTCGTACTCGCACCGGGCCAGCACGACCGCGACCGGAAACGGGAAGGCTGCCTCTCGAAAGAGCGCCGCCGCGCCGGACGCTGCCTCGGCCGGGCACCCGTCGTCCAGGTCGGATAGGAAGAGGAGGGCGTCCGGGTCTTTCCGGCGAACCAGATCCAGCGTCTCGTCCGGGCGGCTCCGGAAGACGGGCAGGCCGCCCAGCTTGTAGGCGTTCTCCGGGACGATCCATGTGTCGTGCCCGCGCTCGACCAGAAGACGGGCCACGAGTTTCCGGGCCGCGACCATCTCGCCCTTCCCTTCGGCAACGATGAGCAGCCGCTTCATCCGGGCTCGCGGACGAGCCCTTCGATCCGCATCAACTCGCTCGGCCGGTATAGCCGCTTGTGGATGAGGTCGCGCTGAGCCGGGTCGACGCGGCCGACGACGGACTCGCCGTTCACCTTCTCCACGATCCGGAGGACGTCCGGGTCGAAGCGGTCGATAAGGTCCGGGCTGTGCGTCGTGATGAGCACTTGCATCCGCAACGTTGCCTCATCAATTATCTCGGCGAGGGCACCCAGGACGCCGGGGTGCAGCCCCATCTCGGGCTCCTCAAGCACAATGAGCGACGGAGGGACGGGTTGGTACAGCGCAGTGAGCAAAGCGACGAGCCGGATCGTTCCGTCGGACTCGAGGCCGAGGTCACGGGCGTCGCCCGGCCCGTAGAGGATCTGCGGCACGAGCGTGCTGCCTGCCTGTGCGACGGCGTAGCCTGTCACGCCCTCAATGAGGAGCGCTAGCGCGCGGTCCATCTCGTCGGCGAGTGGCGTTTCGCGGATGGCAAGCAGGACTGCACCGAGGTTGCTCATGTCTTCTCGGAGCGCCGAATTCTTATCCATTCGCTGAGCCAGGTCTCTTATTTCAAATGGCTCGATTTGATATATTGATATATTTGAAAGTATAGGTCTTACTATTTCTCGCACTTCAATATCCATTTTGTCAGCTATACCAACATCCGAATCCATATTGGCACCATATATTTCATTTCTGAAAGATGTGTTGTGTCGGGCAACTTTGTCTCGAACCTGATCCCACCATGCATAATTGTCATTCTTGAGTGTCCATCCTATTGGAATATCTTCTATCTTAAGGCCTCCTATAAAAAGCCTAAAGGACGGCTCAATTGTAACAGATTCTGCATCGCGACGACAGAAGAAACTCCACCCACGCTGCTGAATGATTGCAGCCTCGACGCCAGCACGCACTCCGTCACGCAAGAAGCGCAGTGCAGCCACGACGTTGCTCTTGCCCGCGCCGTTCGGCCCCACGAGGACCGTCAGCGGGCCCAACTCCAGGTCGAGCGTCGCGAAGCTCCGGACGTTCTCGGCGCGGAGGCGGGTGAGCAGTGGGCGGGAGGCGTCCATGCCGGAACGTACGCGGTTACGAGCGCCGGCGCGTCGCCGCACGGCGCGGCGCGGTACGGACGGGTGTGGCACGGGCCGGCGTGGCGGCGCGGGCGGCCTCCGTCCGGAGGCGGTCGAACTGGACCTGCTGCGGGCTGCCCGGCCGGACGGAGTACGGGTCCGCGGGAAGCTCGACGCGGATGATCTCCGGGCCGTCCGCCGTCTGGCGGAAGCGCCGTGGGACGCCGCGTGCCTGCTCGCCGAGCACGAGCACCGTCGTGCCCTGGCGGAGGACGCGGCCGCGGCTCGCGAGCGCACCGTCCGCGGTGCCGTTGGTCGTCACCCAGCCGTCGGCCCAGTCGTAGATCCACTGCGCGTCGGCCGTCATGAGGCGGACGCAGCCGTGCGACGCCGCGCCGTTGGTGGGGAGCGCGTAGTACTGGTGGACGTGGATGCCGCGCTCGTCGTAGAAGTTGAACACCCAGCGCATGTCCCACGACTGGCCCGGCGGGCTGAGCGTAGACACGCGGTGCAGCTCGCGCCAGTTGAAGTTGAAGCGCCCGTTCGGCGTCTCGGAGGCGTCCTTGCCCGTCGAGACGAGGCCCCAGCGGTCGAGGTCGCCGTTGCGGTACGCGGCCCACGCCTGGACGCCCTTGTGGATGACGAACATCTTGTCAAAGCCCGCCGCGCCGGCCCAGTGGCGCGGGAAGGGCGCGTAGGCGCGGAAGTCGAGGTCAGTGTGGTCCGGCAGGACCAGCGTGTCCCCGACGCCGACGTCCGGCAGGTTGCCCGCGGCGTCCATGTAGAGGCCGTTGAGGAAGGCCGGGATCGTGAGGCGCTGCTTGCCGAGCGCGACGCTGCCGTCGCCGACGCTCGCGTAGAGCGCGGCGCGCGCGACGATGTCGAGGCCGGAGGGGTCCGCGACGACGTGGTTGCGGTAGCGGACGTCCGGGATGTCGTCGAGCGAGTCGCGGCGGGCGTAGAACAGCTCGGCGAGGCGGTCCTGGTTGTACATCGAGCGCGCCTCAGGCTGCGCGCGCGCGGCGCGCGGCGCCAGCGGGGCGAGCACGAGCGCGAGCAGGGCGAGGCGCAGGGCGGTGGTCAGGGGCATCATCGCGGCGGGAGGCGTGGCGAGAGGGAACGGGGCCGGGGCACGGGGCAGTGCCCGCCGCCGGGTCAAGATCGCGCCAGACGAGCCCGGGCGACGGCCTCGCTCAGGCGACAGCCCCGCTCAGGCGGCGGGCGTCGTCGCGACGAGCAGGGCGACGTAAGCAGCGTACGCGAGCACGAGCACGGCCCCCTCGGCGCGGCCGAGCTGCCCGCGCCGCGCCACCAGGCCGAAGGCGAGCACGCTCGCGGCGACCATCGCCCAGAGCGTCGGCCACGTCACGCCGCCCTGCCCGACCGGGTTCAGCACGGCCGCCGCGCCGAGCACCCCGAGCACATTGAAGGTGTTGCTCCCGACGACGTTTCCGAGCGCGATCTCGGGCTCGCCGCGGCGCGCGGCGACGACGGACGTCGCCAGCTCGGGCAGGCTCGTGCCGGCCGCGACGAGCGTCAGCCCGATGACGGCCTGCGACACGCCGACGCCGGTCGCCAGCCTGACCGCGCCGTCGAGCAGCCAGCCCGCCCCGGCGACGAGCGCGACGAGGCCGGCCGCGACGAGCCCGAGCGACCACCAGAGCGGCCTGCGCGCCGCCTCAGTGGCCGCGCGGGCGTCGGCACCCATCTCGGACGCCGCGGCCTTCGCCTCGCGCCGGCTCGCGCGGATGCTGAGCGTCGTGTAGCCGGCGAGCGCGGCGAGGAGCGCCGCCCCTTCGAGACGCCCCACGACGCCGTCGAGCAGCAGCAGCAGCGGCAGCACCGTCGCGCCGAGCATCACCGGGATGTCGCGGCGGACGAGCGCGCGGTCGACCGCCATCGTTCGGATGAGCGCGGCGAGGCCGAGGATGAGCGTGATGTTGAAGAGGTTGCTGCCGACGACGTTGCCCAGCGCGATCGCCGAGTTGCCGTCGAGGGCCGCCTCGACCGAGACGGCCAGCTCCGGCGCGGACGTCCCGAAGGCGACGACCGTCAGCCCGACGACCAGCGGGCTCAGGCCGACGCGCAGCGCGAGCGCGCCCGCGCCGCGGACGAGCAGGTCCGCGCCGGCCGTAAGCAAGGCGAGGCCGACGAGGACGAGGCCGAGGTCGACGAGGGTCGGGCTCACGGCGCGGGCGGGGCGTGTGTGGGGCGCGGCGCGGCCGCGCGGGTCGCGCGCGCGAGGACGGCGGCACCGGCGACGCCCATCACGAGCGACGCGGCGAAGATGCCCGCTTTGGCGCTGCCGAGCACTGCGGGCGCGTCGAAGGCCAGCGTGGCGATGAAGATGGACATCGTGAAGCCGATGCCCGTCAGCAGGGCCACGCCGACGAGGTGGCCGCGCGTCACGCCGGCGGGCAGCGCGGCGAGCCCGGTCTTGAGCGCGATCCAGACGGCGAGCAGGACGCCGACGGGCTTCCCGACGACGAGCCCGGCCATGACGCCGAGCGCAGCCGGGTCCGACAGCATCGCGGCGGGCGAGCCCGTGAACACGACGCCGGCGTTGGCGAGCGCGAAAAGCGGCATGATGCCGAGCGCGACGGGCGCGTGGAGCGTGTGCTCGAGGCGCGCGAGCGGCGACTCGGCGTCCTCGGCCGCCTGTTCCAGACGGGAGATAGCGTAGGCCTGCTCGGCGTCCGGCACCGTCTGCCCGGGCTGCATCCGGGCGGCGAACTCGCGCACGATCCCGGCCGCCCGCTCGGCGAAGGCCGGCGCGTCGAGGCGGCGCGCGGCGGGGATCGTGAGCGCCGTCAGCACGCCCGCGATCGTCGCGTGGACGCCTGACTTGAGCATCGCCACCCACAGCACGACGCCGACGAGGAGGTACGCCGCCGGCCGCATCACGCCCGCGCGGTTCATCCCGAGCAGCACCACGAGCGCCGCGCCGGCGACCGCGAGCGGCACGAGCTCGATCGACGCCGTGTAGAAGAACGCGATCACGAGGACCGCCGCGAGGTCGTCGACGATGGCGAGGGCCGTCAGGAAGACCTTGACCGCGAGCGGGGCCCGGCGGCCGGCGATGGCGAGCACGCCGATGGCGAACGCGATGTCGGTCGCCATCGGGACGCCCCAGCCGCCGGCCCGGTCGGTCCCGGCCGTCACGGCGGCGTAGAGCAGCGCGGGCACGACCATCCCGCCGACCGCAGCCGCGACCGAGAGCGCCGCCTGACGCGGGTTCGAGAGCTCGCCGGCGACGACCTCGCGCTTGATCTCGAGCCCGACGAGGAAGAAGAAGATGGCCATGAGGCCGTCGTTGACCCACAGCGCGAGCGGCTTCGCGATGACCAGCGGCCCGCCGCCGACGGTGACCGTCGCGTTCCAGAGCACGACGTAGCTCGCCGAGGCCGGCGAGTTGGCCCAGATGACGGCCACGGCCGCGGCGGCTATGAGCAGGACGCCTCCGGCGGCCTCGGACCTGAAGAAGGCCTCGAACGGCCGGAGCAGGGTCTGCATCGGGTCTGGGGAGATGAGGCCTGCGAAAGACTGTTGATGACGCCGGGCGTGGCCGTCCAACGCAGAAGCCCGGCCGTGTGTCCCGGTGGCCTGTCCGTGCGCCTGCGGTTCACCGGTCCCGGCCGGCTCGCCACACCTGACGGCGCATGGGCCCGGCGACCGCACGCCTTCGACTCGGACGTTGACGCTCGGTAGGGCCACGGCATGCCGTGGCCCTACGCGCACCACCCCCTTTTACGCTGCGCCGGCAGTCTGCCCCCCGTCCACGCGCATCGACCCGTCCCACGTCGCGCCGCCGGTCCGTCCCGTGCGCGCCCGCTGCTGCGGGGCACCCTCGCTCCGCCGCCGGCCCCCCCGGCGTCAGCGCGCGGTCGAGTCGCGCGCGGTCGGGTCCGGCGCGGCCCAGCGGAGGTGGGCGCGGACGGGCCGGTGGTCCGAGAACGCGACGTCCGTCACGTCCGCCCCGACGACCTCGAGGGCCGGGTCGGCGAGGATGAAGTCGATGCGGACGACCGGGCGGCGGGCGTGGTACGTACGGCCCCACGTCCAGCCGCCGCGCGCGCGGAAGGCGTCGACGCGCGGCTGCCCGGCGGGCCGGCCGGCCGTGCGCAGGACCTCGACGGTCCGGTTGTCGGCCGTCGAGTTGAAGTCGCCGGCGATGACGACCGGGATCGTGTCCTGCGCGACGCGCGCGGCGAGGCGGTCGGCCTCCTGCCCGCGCAGCGTGTAGACGCGGCGGTAGGTCCGGGTGTAGGGCATCCACGAGCGCGGCGCGTCGGGCGAGACGGCGGGGTCGTTCCACGGCTTCACCTCGCCGAACGAGCGCAGGTGGACGTTGTAGAGCGCGAACGGGCGGCCGCGCCAGACGAGCTCGGTCCGGATCGCGAGCGAGCCGTCGGGGTCGTCGCTGAGGCGGACGTCCTCCTGCCCGCCGACGCGCAGGCCCGACGCGCGGCGGACGAGGACCGGGACGCCCGTCGAGCCGTCCTGCCGGCTCTGCGAGAGGTTGCCGGGCAGGCGGAGGTCGTACGGCAGGCGGCCCTCGACGGCCGCGACCTGCACGGACTGCTCGACGGCCGGGCCGCGGCGCGGCTCGAAGGCCCACGCGTCCTGCATCAGGAGCACGTGCGGGTTCATGCGGCGCACGAACGTCACGGCCGAGTCGCCGAGGGCCTCGCGGCTCGGCCCGGCCGTCGGCAGGTTGAACGTCATCAGGACGAACGCGTCCGGCCCGGGCTCGCCGAGCGGGGCCGGCGCGGCGGCCGTGCCGGGCCACGCGCGCCACACGACGGCCGCGACGAGCACGAGGTGGACGAACGCCCAGCCGCGGCGGCGCGCCGCGAGCGGCACGACGGTCGCGAGGGCGAGCGCGCCCG
>JAYWIE010000440.1:0-2522 GCA_043789155.1 Rubricoccaceae bacterium
GGCGGGACGAGCCTGCTCATCCTCGTCGGCGTGACGCTCGATACGCTGCAGCAGGTCGAGAGCCACCTGCTCATGCGCCACTACGACGGGTTCATGAAGACAGGCCGTGTCCGCGGCCGACGCCGCTAATCCGATGGCGAGCGGGCAGATCGTCCTGAAGACCGAGAGCGACGTCGCCGGCATCCGCGAGGCGGCGGGCGTCGTCGAGCGCGTGCTGGTCACCGCCGCCGAGATGGTACGCCCGGGGCTGCGGACGATCGAGATCGACCGCGCCGCCGAGGACGTCATTCGCGCCTCGGGTGGCCGCTCCGCGTTCAAGGGCTACCGCATGGGCGGCGTCGGGACGCCCTTCCCGGGCACGATCATCACCTCGGTCAACGACGTCGTCGTGCACGGCTTCCCGTCCGAGACCGAGCTCCGCGAGGGCGACATCGTCGGCGTGGACTGCGGCGTGGAGCTGGGCGGCTACTTCGGCGACTTCGCGTACACGTTCCCCGTCGGCGAGGTCTCGCCCGCCGTCCAGCGCCTGCTCGACGTCACCAAGGCCTCGATGCACGCTGGCGTGGAGAACGCCATCGCTGGCCGCCGGCTGGGCGACATCGGCTCGGCGGTGCAGCGCATGTGCGAGGGAGCCGGGTACGGCGTCGTCCGCGACCTCGTCGGCCACGGCGTCGGCAAGCGCCTGCACGAGGCCCCGAACGTCCCGAACGTCGGCCGCCGCGGGCTCGGCAAGAAGCTGCTCGCCGGCATGACGATCTGCATCGAGCCGATGATCAACGGCGGCACGGGCGACGTCACGATCGACCACGACGGCTGGACGGTCCGCACGGGCGACGGCGCACCGAGCGCCCACTTCGAACACATGGTTCACGTCCGGCGTGGACCGGCCGAAGTCCTCTCGTCGTTCGAGGGGATTGAACGCGCCCTCGCGGTCGCCCGCGGCGAGACGCCGCTCCAACACGCCGCCTAACCTCCCGCGCCCCACGCGCAGTACTACCGAATGGCTAAGCAGAACGCGATCCGACAGGATGGACAAGTGACCGAAGCGCTCCCCAACGCGCAGTTCCGGGTCACACTTGAGAACGGGCATGCCATTCTGGGCCTGCTCTCGGGCAAGATGCGGAAATTCTACATCAAGATCCTCCCCGGCGATCGGGTCACCGTCGAGCTTTCGCCCTACGACCTGACGAAAGGCCGCATCGTCTACCGTTACAAATAACCGGTACGAGGTACAGGGTACGCGGTACCCGTTCGTACCCCGGACCACGAACCAAGTCCCGCCATGAAAGTCCGAGCTAGCGTCAAGAAGCGCTCCGCCGATGATAAGATCGTCCGCCGCAAGGGGCGCATCTACATCATCAACAAGAAGAACCCCAAGCACAAGCAGCGCCAGGGGTGACCACCGGGTTTGAAGTTTGAGGATCGACCGCGATCTGTCAACACCAAACCTCGAACCGCCAAACCGCATCACACTATGCCACGCATTGCAGGAGTAGACGTCCCCGGCAACAAGCGCGCTGAGATCGCTCTGACGAGCATCTTCGGTGTCGGCCTGCGCCGCTCGCAGGAGATCCTCGGCCGGGCCGGCATCGACCCGAACTCGAAGCTCGACTCGTGGAGCGAGGACGAGACCCGTCTCGTCCGCTCGCTCATCGAGGACAACTACATCGTCGAGGGATCGCTCCGGACCGAGGTGCAGCTCAACATCAAGCGCCTGATGGACATCGGCTGCTACCGGGGCCTTCGCCACCGGAAGAGCCTGCCCGTCCGCGGCCAGCGCACCAAGACGAACGCCCGCACCCGCAAGGGCCGCAAGCGGACCGTCGCCGGCAAGAAGAAGGCCCCGCGCAAGTAGCGCGCCCTTCGCGCCCCTCATCGGGAGCCCCGCACGCAGGCCTGGCCTTCAGAGCCTCACACCTGACGCGGCCGCCCCGAACTCCAAACACCTCCGGCGTCTCTCTCGCGAGCCGCCACACGAATCACGACAATGGCAAAGCAGCAGCGCGGCACCCGCGCGACCCGCAAGAAGGTCCAGGTCGAGTCCAACGGCGCAGCCTACGTCAAGGCGACGTTCAACAACGTCCTGATCACCATCACCGACGCCTACGGCAACGCGATCTCGTGGTCGTCGTCGGGCAAGATGGGCTTCCGCGGCTCGCGCAAGAACACGCCGTACGCGGCGCAGGTCGCGGCCGCCGAGGCGGCGAAGGAGGCCTACGACCTCGGCCTCCGCCGCGTGGACGTCCACGTGAAGGGCCCCGGCTCGGGCCGCGAGGGTGCCGTCCGCGCGCTCGCCAACGCGGGCCTCGAGGTCCTCTCGATCCGCGACACGACCCCCATCCCCCACAACGGCTGCCGGCCGCCGAAGCGTCGCCGCGTCTGAGTGGAAGGGAGGAGGAAGGAGGGAAGAGGACCGAGGGCATTCCCCTCCTTCCTCCTCCCTGTCACCTCCTCCCTTCTCTCGCGCGCAGCGAGCGTCGGCATAAATCCGGTTTCGGACACTGTCCGCCCGAGGCGCTCGC
>JAYWIE010000441.1:0-2521 GCA_043789155.1 Rubricoccaceae bacterium
TGCCGACTTCGATACGAGGTCGGCGCGCCAGAGGCGGGCCCCGCTGTCCGCGTCGACCATGATCGCCGTGGACGTATTTCGGCTGGACGTCGGCCCTCCCATGCCCGCGCCGGGCATGAGGGTCTGAAGCCGTCGCGCCGAAGTCTGCGTCACGGCGAGGATGGCGGTCGCCCCGGCGGCGAGCGCCCGCTCGCGCAGGAGCGGCTCTTCGACAGGAGCGGCTCCCATGAAATCCGTCGTCACCACCACGTCCCGCGCTCGGAAGGCGACGGCGAGCGCGTCCGTAAGCGCTCGTCCGTACGCTTGGTCGTCGGCCCGAATGGCCAGGTAGACGTGCCCGAGCGGGCGGGCACCGCCCTCGCTGACGGTCGAGCGGACGCTGGCACCGACGACGCACCCCGACAGGGCGATCGCGAAGAGGACGAGTGAGAGAAGGCGCATCTGGACGTGGGTGTTGGGGAGGAAAACCTGACGGCGGAGTCGGTTTCTGCAGACGACCCGTTGGGCATCCGCGTCACGTAGCCGACCGGCCCTGCTCACGCAGGCGCGAGGAACGTCCTGATCTCGTCGGCGCGGGCACGGACGTCCGCCTCGCCGAGGGCGACGAGGCGGTCGATGTAGCCGCGGTCGAAGAGGAGCATCGAGAGCCAGTCCGGGCTCTTCTCCGCGTTCGCGCCGGCGGCGCGGCCGAGGGCGACGCGCATCGAGGGCGGGAGGTGCGGCTCGTAGTCGCCGGCGAGGCGCGCGAGGTCCTCGGAGGGCCGGATGACGAGCAGGTCGACGGGCCGGAGGCCGCCGCGCTCGGCCGGCGGGACGTGCGCGAGCAGGTCGTTGGTGCGCCTCAGCGCGCGGGCGTCCTGGTCGAGGACGTCCAGGAAGACGGCGTTCATGAGCACCCCGAGGACGCGGCTCGCCGTCGGGTAGCCGTCCGAGGCCTCGGCGGGCGCGGCGGCGGCGCGCGTGTTGACCGACAGGATGCGGTCCGCGCCGAGGCGCATCGCCGGCGCGAGCGGGGCCGCGAGCCGGATGCCGCCGTCGCCGTACCACGCCGCGCCGCCCTGTGCGTCGCGGACGCGGACGGCCGGGAAGAAGAACGGCAGCGCGGCCGAGGCGAGGACGTGCTCGGGCCGGATCCGGGCGCGGACGAGGCCCTCGGGCGTCGGCTGCCAGAGGCTCTCGCGGCCGCCCTCGACCCACGTCACCGACCCGCCGGTGTCGTAGGACGTCGCCGTGACGGCGAGGGCCGCGAGGTGGCCGGCCGCGATGTTCGCGCCGATGCGCGCGACGGGCTCGCCGAGCGGGCCGAGGTGGCGCGCGGCGAACGCGTGCAGCGGCGTCGTGTCGAGGAAGCCGCCGTCGGCCGGCGGCTCGACGGTCGCCGGGCGGCGGACGAGCCGGGCGAGCGTGCCGGCCACGCCGGGGCGGTCCAGCCGGAAGACGTGCTCGGCGCGGAGGTCGCGCCAGACGTCGACGAGCGCGTCCGTGGCGGCGTCGAACGGGAGGTGGGCGCTCGCGGCGAGGAAGGCCGCGTTGAGGCCGCCGGCCGAGACGCCCGTGAGGAGGTCCGGGCGGAAGGCGGGCGCGATGCGGGCGAGCCCGCGCAGGACGCCGGCCTGGTAGGCGGCGCGCGCGCCGCCGCCGGTGAGCGAGAGCGCCGTGCCCGCGCCGGCCTCGGTCGGCGGCGTGCGGGCGGGGTCGTCGGGCGCGCCGGCCTCGGGCGCGCCGAAGAGGCGGTCGAAGAAGCGGGAGAAGTCGGGCATGCGGGCGTCGGCGGACGCCGAAGACTACGCGCGGTGCGCTGCGTCCCGCCCGTCCAGCGAGATGCCGGAGGTCCCGATTGGCCCGGAGGTCGGAAAAGTTTGAAGTTCGAAGTTTGGAGAACTGATCTGGTTAAATGCAGTCTTTAATAAACCCCAAACCCCAAACCCCAAACCCCAAACCCCTACTGCCGGATGCCCTCGCTCAGGACGTCCATCAGCGACTGGCGCGTGAAGGGCTTCGAGATGTAGCCGTCGAAGCCGGACTCGAGCAGCCGCTCGCGGTCGCCGGGCAGCGCGTAGGCCGTCAGGGCGACGGCGAAGACGTCGGCGTAGCCGTCGAGCGAGCGGGCGACGCGCAGGATGTCGGTCCCGGTCTCCTTGCCGCCGAGGTTGATGTCGAGCACGAGCGCGCGGAAGCGGGCCGTCGCCATCGCGGTGAGCGCGGAGCGGGCGTCGCCGACGGCCGTGACGGCGTAGGTGCCGCGCAGGATGCGGTCGAGCAGCACGCGCGTGTCGAGGTTGTCCTCGACGACGAGGATCGGGAGGCGCTCGTCGCCGGCGTCGGTGGGCGTATCCGGGGGCAGCGCGGCCGGGGGCTGCTCAGCCGGCGGGTCGTCGGGCAGGTCGGCCGGCGGCGGCTCGGGCTGGGCCGGGCGGACGATCAGGACCGGCGTGCGGCCGGCCGCGGGGTCGACAGGCCACGCCGGGCGCGGGCCAGACGGCGCAGGCGCGGCCGGTGCGGACGCGGCGGGCGCGGCCGG
>JAYWIE010000442.1:0-2521 GCA_043789155.1 Rubricoccaceae bacterium
ACACGGACGGCGCGAGCACGGCCGTCCGGACGGCGTGCAGGAGCCGCTCGTCGACGAGCGCGCCGTCTGCGACGGGCTCCTCGGCCTCGGCCCACGCGCGCCGGGCCGCGCGGGAGACGAGAGGGTCCTGAGGCCCGTAGGCGCGCTCGAAGCTCAGCGTATGGTCGAGCGGTGCCGTCGGTGTCTGGGCCATGATCGGGCAGATGAGGTGTGGCTAGAGGGCCGTCTTCGGCTGGGCCCACCACCGGCCGGACTGGACGACCGTGTCGGCTGCCGTCCCGACCGACTCGTAGGTCCCGGTGAGGCGGCCGTCTATGAGGCGGCCGTAGAACGTCGTCTCGAGCTCAACCCCGAGCTCGGGGTCCGCGTAGCGGTCCATCCGGCCCTCGACGAGGCCGCCGTCGACCCAGACGAAGTGGACGCTGAGCGTGACCGGGCGCGGCGGCTGGCCGTCCGTGGCCCGGGGGATCATCACGACGTAGCCCAGCGCGGTGTCCTGCCGGGTCGTGAGCTGGAACGCGACGATGCCGCGGCGTTGGCTCCCCTCGTACCCGCCGACCCACTCGCCGGCGAGGCCCATGACGTCCTGCTCGTAGCCCGCGAGCGGGATCGGCTGCCCGGCCGGCTCGTCCTGCGCGGCCACGGCCGACGCGAGTGCGACGAGGCCCAGGCAGACCAGAGCGACGAAGACGGCGAGGCGGATAGGACGGAGCATCGGGGAGCGCGAACGTGGTGCCGCAAGGGTAGACCGCGCATGGGGCCGGGCCTGGCAGGCGCATCACCGCCGCCGTGCGGGCGGACGGTCCACCCTGGTGCGGGGCGTTCCCCTACACCGCGGTGTCCAGCCACCGAGACCAGGGCGGGAGGGGTGAAGCCAGAGGGGGGGCAGCGCGCGGTGCGCGCAGGAAAGCGGACCCAGGCTCTCATGCCCTTCGCCCGGCTCCACCTTATCGTTCACCGTGGCGTCCCGCTCGCCGCGCTCGCGCGGATAGCGAGCCGGCCGGCCTCGCGCTCGGGTGCGCTCGCCGCGGGCGCGGAGGTGGGCGTGCGCCCCGCAGGCCGCATCCGGGACGTCGCCGAGAGCCTCGTCCGCCTCTTCGTGCCGGTGCTGTCGACGGCCGCGCGACTCGGCTGCGGGCCAGCCCGAACCCATCTTGCTGCCGTCTCACCCTGTGCGTGCCATGCCCCCCGCTTCGTCCGTCGTGATCGGTGGGGATCCGGCCGGCCCGTGGACGCCGGTCGCGCTCGTCCGCTCCGAGGTCGCCGCGCTCGTCCGGGCCTACCACCCCGGCCTGGCGGACGACGTCGAGGCCTAGAAGGATGTGCAGAGGAGAGGCCTGCCCCCTCTCGGCCGGGCCGTCCGCCATGGCAGGACGCACGGAGATGCCGTCGGGACGTTGTGGTCGTCGCCGGAGACGTACCGACGCTCGACGCCTTCGCCGCGATGGCCATGCTCCGCGAGCACCTCCTCCGAGTCCTGTTCGTCAACGTCGTGGGCCTCGTAGCGCTCCTGACTGAATCCGAGCGCAGGGTTCAGTGAACGTGACGTCGTGTTCCACGGTTGAGCCTGTGTCGGTCTGGTGGACACCTCGATGTTCCCTTCACGATCGAGGTATCCCATATCCGGTATCTCCTACCCGGACGACTTCAAGCGCGAAGCCGTCTGGCTCGTCACCGACGAGGGCCAGTCGCGCGAGCGCGTCGCCCGCGATCCCGGCCTTTCCACCGCGCGCTCCGCGACCGGATCTACCGCCTCGCGCCCGACGGCTCCGTCGTCTCCGACAAGCTCCCAGAGGCCGAGCAGCTCCGCCAGCTCAAGCGTGAGGTCGAGCGGCTTCGGATGGAGCGCGACATCCGGCGAGGCAGCATCGCCCGCCAAAAAGCCGTCGGCATCTTCTCACGTACGCCGTCCCGGACGTGATCTACGCCTTCATCCCGCGCCACGTGAGTGAGTACCCGGCGGCGATGGCGTGCCGAGTCCTCGGTGCGAGCCGCAGCGGGTAGCACGCAGACCTCGTCCGCGCCGTCGTCGAGGCGTATGGAGGGGCCGTGCGTGTGGAGAGCAATGGGCTCGATGCGGGGAGCCGGTTCACGGTCACGTTGCCTCAGGCTTGAGTTCACGAGTCGGAAAGGGGTCTTGGGCTCGTCTAGGCGGTGTGGACAAACGACGGGTCAGGTCCGGACGAGGTCGGATTCTGGCCTCGCCCACCCCACCTCGGTGGGGTGGAGGCGCGCGAGGAGATCGGGGCCATAGCCCCGGACGACGAGTGCAACGCGGCGAGGACTGAATCCGGCCCGTGCGGGCCGATCCGGCGGAATGCCCACACGCCCTAGGGGGGCGAACAGAATTCTCACACGAGCGGCTAACGGGTCCCTACCGGTCTGGCGTCTACCTTGTGGCGTGTCCGCACCGCTCCGCACTGCTCGCTTCCTCCTGCTCGCGACGTTCGTCGTGGGCTGGACGGGGTCTGTGCTCGGCGCTCCAGTCCTGCTCGCGTTCGCCGACCACGGACACGAACAT
>JAYWIE010000443.1:0-2519 GCA_043789155.1 Rubricoccaceae bacterium
CTGCGAGACCCCGCCGCCGGTCGTGAACCGGACGAGGTACACGCCCGCCGGAAGGCCCGCGGCCGAGAGGGCCGCCTCGTGCGGGCCGGCCTCGACCACGGCGTCGACGAGCACGGCGACCTCGCGGCCGAGCGCGTCGTAGACCACGAGCCGCACCGGCGACGCCTCGGCGACGGCGAAGGGGACCGTCACGCCGGCTCGCGCCGGGTTCGGGTAGGCCGCGCCGAGGCCCTCCGCTGCGGCCTTGGCGGCGAGCGCCGGGGCCGCCGTGCACGGGGTCACCAGGGCTGCGCGGAGGGCCGACGCCGCGCCGGTGAGCGCCGCGGCCTGGGCCGCCGTGAGCACGCCGTCGGCCTGGAACGAGGCGACCTGCGCGGCGAGCGCGGCGAGGTGGACGGCTGCCTGTGCCGGCCGGCGGCGGGCCACCTCGCGGCGGGCCTGGTCGACCTTCTGCGTGAGCGCGTTGGCCTGCCCGCCGGTGAGCACGCCGGCCGCGCGGAGCGCCGCGACGTCGGCGGCGAGGCGGTCCAGGGCGGCCGTCGCGGAGAGGGCCGTGACGGTGGCGGTGTCGGGGGCGCTGTCGGCCGTCCCGTCGCGGACGACGAGCGTGGCGGTGGTGACGCCGGCCGTGGCGGCGCAGAACGTCGGCCCCACAGACGTCGCGCTGGAGAGCGGTACGGCCGGCGCGAGCGTCCAGGCGTAGGTGAGCGCGTTGCCGTCGGGGTCGGACGAGGCGGCCCCGGAGAGCGTCACGGTCTGGCCGGCGATGACGGTCTGGTCCGGCCCGGCGTTGGCGACCGGCGGCGTGTTCGGCACGCCGACCGTGAGCTGGAGCGGGACCGCGACGGCCGGCCGGGCCGGGTCGTTGGTGCGCACGGTCAGCGTGGCCGTGTACACTCCGAGCGCGAGGTCGCCCGCGGTGAACGTCACGACGGGCGTCTGCGTCGCGCCCGGCGCGACGCTTCCGCTCGGCGGGGCGACGCTCGCCCAGATCGTCGGGCTCGTAAACCGGACGGCCTTGTTGCTGGCGAGGTAGGCCGCGTTGAAGACGACCTGCGAGCCGACCGCGCCCGCGTCGTCCTCGATGCCGACCGACGCACTGGTGAGCGTGCCCGTCAGCGTGCCGTACTGGTACTCGATGGTCCCGTCGGCGCTGAGGATCACCTCGAACGTCAGCGACGTGCCGGCCGCGCCGAAGATCTTGGCGTTGGTGTACTGCACGACGAACCGCCCGTCGGGGAGCGTCCCGGTGTAGGCTGCGCCGGCGCCCGTGAAGTCGAGGTCGTCCCACAGGGCCGCGACGAGGGCGTTCGGGACCCCCGATGACGGAATGGCGGCGTTGGTGAAGCCCGCACTGTTGAAGGCTGAGAACGTGAGAAAGCCGTTGGTGTAGACGCGGGCGGTCGTCCGCGTGGTCCCGTAGAACGGGAAGCCGAACGGGAGGGCGACGTCGGCGTAGCCGTCGTCGGTGTTCGTCCACGTGACCGGCGTGCCCGTCGCGGCGATGTCCTGGAAGGCGACGGCGGGGCCGCCGGGCTCGTCGGAGTCCGCGAAGACGTAGCCGAAGCCGTCGGGCCCGCCGGTGAGGGACGCGGCCGTGCCCGTGCCGGCCGTGCCCGTGCCGGCCGTGTCGTCGGGGCCGCCCTTGGCTGCGCGGCCTGTGACGACGATCTCGCCCGACGGCACCGGGACGTCGGAACGCGCGGCTGCGTCGGGCGGGCGGGCGCCGAGCGCGGGCTGGAAGACGATGCCCGTCGTCCAGTTGAGGTTCTGGGAGCCTGCCGCGGCCGTGTTGCCGATGGTGAGCGGGGCGGACGTCGTGCTGCCCTGCGCGACCGTGACGGCGAACGAGGCGGGCGTGACCGACGCCGCAGCCGGCGGCAGCGGAAGGTCGAACGCCTCGACGTTGTCGCTGTTGAGGGTCGACGAGCCCTGGACGGCCGAGAAGCCGAGCCCGCGCCGCGCAAAGGCGCCCCAGAGCGTCCCGTAGTGGAGGCCGCGGCCGGGGGTTGCCGGGTCGGGGTAGAGCGCCGCGTCGGCAGCGAGGAGGGCGTTGCGCAGGTCGACGAAGCCCGGATCGCACGGGGCCATCTTGAGCGCCTGCACCATCAGGCGGAGCAGGATCTGGTTGCCGGCCGTCCCCGAGGCGTCGTAGATATTGGGCGAGAAGCCGTGGGCGTCGATCATGTCCCACGTGACCTCCCAGAGGATCGTCCCCCAGACGAACCCGACGCCGTGCGGGACCGAGAGGCGCCCGGGCTGGCCCGCCGTCGTCGTCGCGCCGTAGGTCGCCGAGTTGACGGCGAAGCTGGTCGAGTACGCCGCGCCGGGCGCGGGCTGGTAGGGCGCGGAGCGGATGCCGCCGCCGGTCGTCGGCTGGTTGAGGGCGTACGTGCCGACGCCGCGGGGCTGCGCCCGCGTGTCGCCGGCCCGCATGGTGAGCATGAGGCCGTACCAGTCGCTGAGGCCCTCGTCCGCCCGCTCGGCGTTGAAGAAGCACTCGGTGGACGGCCCGCCGA
>JAYWIE010000444.1:0-2517 GCA_043789155.1 Rubricoccaceae bacterium
CGCTGGATGCGCCACGCCGGCACGGCGAAGCCGAGCCCGACCGAGCCGCCGGACTGCGAGTAGATGAACGTGTTCATGCCCATCACGCGGCCGGCCGCGTTGACGAGCGGCCCGCCCGAGTTGCCCGAGTTGATGGCGGCGTCGGTCTGGATGAGATCGCGGAACGTGCGGCCCTGCTGGGCGGGGAAGTCGCGGCCGATGGCCGACACGACGCCGACGGTGACGGTCGCCTCCGCGGCCTCGAAGAGGCCGAACGGGTTGCCGAGCGCGATCGCCCACTCGCCGACGGCCGGGTCGTGCTCGGGGTCGAAGGCGAGGAACGGCAGCGCGGCGTCGGGCTCGACCTTCAGCAGCGCGATGTCGGTCTCGGGGTCGCTCCCGACGAGGCGCGCGTCGAGCGTCGTCCCGTCGGGGAACGAGACGGTGATCTTGGTCGCGTTGCCGGCGACGTGGTCGTTGGTGACGATGTAGCCGTCGGCGGAGACGATGAAGCCCGAGCCGAGGCCCTGCACCTGCTGCTCGTAGACGCGGGACGGCACGCCGCCGAAGAAGTCGGCGAAGGGATCGCGGACGCGCACCTGGCGCACCTCGATGACGTTGACGGACACGACGGCCGGGCTCGCCGCCTCGACCGCGGCCGTGATGGCGGTCCGGCGGGACGCGCCGATCTCGCCCGCGGCCGGCGGATTCGCGACGCCGAGCGGCGTCTGCGCGGAGAGCGGTGCGGCGGCGAAGGCCGCGAACAGGGCGAGCGCGGCGGCGCGGGTGGGGGTGCGCATGGGGTCGGGGTCTCCCGGCGGTGCGGAACGGGGGCAGGGTACGGCCGTGCGGCGGGCCGGTTCGGGAAGAAGCCGCCGCATCCCGCGCGCGGGCAACACGCGCGTCCCCGCCAGCGGAAGCGCACGTCACTCGGCGAGGACGACGTCGCGCGCGGACTCGGCCGTCTGCCCGGTCGGGCGGTCCGTGACCCGCAGCACGAGGCGGTAGCGGCCGGGCGGCAGGCGGCTCGCGTCGAGCGACATCTCGACGGCGTCGGTCGGCGCGTCGCCCGAGACGTCCACGGCCGTCGCGACGCCGCGCGGCCGGCCGCGGCCGAGGAGGCGGCCGACGGCCCGGCCGACGCCCGAGCGCGTGTCCGCCGGGACGAGCCCGACCTCGGCCTCGGCGTCCGTGCGGCCGCGGCTCAGCGCGAGGCCGTAGACCTCGGCGTAGACGGCGACGCGCGTCCGGGCGAGCGTGTCGGCGACGAGCGGCGCGAGGCGCAGGCCGCGCCGCTCGACGCCCGGCCCGGCCCCGCCGACGACCAGCAGGTCGCTCAGCCCGAAGCCGGCTGCGCCGACGCCCGCCGCGAGCGGCTCGGCCGTCTGCTCGGCCGCCCCGAAGCGGTCGCCGAGCCACTCGGCTCGGACCGTCGCGCCGCCCGCGGGAATGCCGACCGTCGCGACGGCCGCCTCGGCGCGGCGCTCGCCGCCGACGAACACGGCCGCCGTGCCGCCAGCCGGCGTGCCCAGGGCGACGACCGCCTCGGTCCGGCCCGCGGCGTCGCGGAAGCGGGCGACGACGAGCGGCAGCCGCCGCGCCGTCGCATCGGTGAAGGCCTGCGGGGCCGTCCGCTGGAGCTCGCGGTCGCGGGTGACAGAGTCGTCGGCCGAGGCTCGGCCGGCGGGCGTGGCGTAGGCCGTCGCGGGCGGGCTGTAGGTGCGGTAGCGGCCCGAGCGCGCGGCATCGTCGAAGACAAACCGGGTGCCGTCCTCGAGCGCGTCGTACTCCCAGACCACGAACGCCGCGCCCTCGTCGCGGTCGTAGGCCGGCTGCGCCGCGTCGGGCGTGAGGCCGGCCTCGCGGTCGGGGCGGCCGTAGCGGACCCACACGCGCCCGCGGTCGGTCTCGGCCCCGCGCCGCGGACGGTCCGAGAACAGGTCCGGGAGGGCCCGCCCGAAGAGGGCGTCGGCCTCGAGGACGCGGGCGACGTGCTCGGTCCGGCGCTCGCTCGCGGGCGTGATCCGGCGCGGGTCCTCGCGCGCCCAGAACCTCGACGCGACGCCGGCGGGGTCCGCGCGGAGCGCGTCGAGGCTGTCGGGCGGCAGCAGGGCACCGACGTCCTCGAACCGGGCGCGCTCGGCGGGCGGGAGGTCGGCGAGCGCGTCGCCGAACAGGCGCTCGGCGTCGGCGGCACGGCCGAGACGCCACGCGGCGAGGCCGCGGGCGAGGCGCGCCGCGGGCGACGTCCCGAGACCGAGCGAGTCGAGCCGGCCCCACCGCTCGTCGGCTGCCGCGAGAGCGACGAGGTACGGCACGGCGCGGCCCGCGTCGACGGCGGCGAGCGAGTCCAGCAGGTTAGCGGCCGTCCGGGCGGCGTCGCGGCCGGGGGCCGTCCGGTCGAGGATGGGGGCCGCTGCGGCGCGCTGCGAGAGGTCGAAGCGCGAGCCGCGCAGGCGCGGGTTGGCCTCGGCCGGCGTCCGCCGCGTCGTCAGGCCGAGCACGGCCCCGCGGTCGCGGAAGAAGAGGGCGGTCGCG
>JAYWIE010000445.1:0-8869 GCA_043789155.1 Rubricoccaceae bacterium
CGATCTGCAGGCGCTGGACGGCCGGGCCGGGGAGGTCGGCGAAGAAGGCCGTGCGGTCGTCGTCGTCGACGCGCTCGAGCAGGTCCGCGAGGCGCACCGGCTCGCGGGCGAGGGCCTCGACGAGGGCCGTCTGCGCGTCGTGGTCGAGGTGCTCGAAGACGTCGGCGGCCGCCTCGCGGCCGAGCGTGGCGAAGGCGGCGGCGCGCTCGGCCGGGCTGCCGAGCGCGGCAAGGGCGGCCGCAGCCTCGGCCGGGCCGTCCGCGGCCATGCGGGCACGGAGGTCGTCGGTCACTGCGGGCTCGTGCCGTCCCGGCCCGACGCGGCGACGCCCTGCCGCTCGTCCACGCGCAGCAGGAGCAGCCCGCCGACGACGAAGAAGACCAGGATCGAGGCGACGCCTGCGCGCTGCGTCCCGAACGCCGTCGTGAGCGCGGCGAAGAGGAGCGGCCCGAACAGCGACGCCGCCTTGCCCGTGAGGGCGAAGAAGCCGTAGAACTCCGTCTCCTTGTCCGGCGGCGAGAAACGCCCGACGAGCGAGCGGGACGCGGCCTGGTTCGGGCCGGCAGCGAGGCCGATCAGGATCCCGGCAATCCAGAACTCGGTCCGGCCGGGCGCGAACACGGCGAGCGTCGTCGCAGCCGTAAGGAGCACGATCGAGATCAGGATCGTCCGCTTGCCGCCGAGCCGGTCGTCGACGAATCCGAAGCCGAACGCGCCCAGCCCGGCGGCGACGTTGAGCGCGATCCCGAACGTGATGACCTCAGGGATCGTGAAGCCGAACGTGATGCCGGCGTAGACGCCGCCGAGCGCGAAGATGGTGTTGAGCCCGTCGCTGAAGAAGATGCGGGCGACGAGAAAGCGGAAGGCGTCGCGGTAGCGGCGCAGGTCGCGGAACGTCGAAGACAGCTCGGCGGCCGTGGTGCGGAGGATGGCCCCGGCCGACGGGGCGGGCGCAGACGGACGCTCGTCCTTGAGCGCCAGAAAGGCCGGGACGCTGAAGACCGCGAACCACGCCGCGACGAGTAGGCACGTCGCCCGGACGTGCGCGCCGGTCGCCCGGTCGAGCCCGAACGGGGCCGTCTCGGGCTGGACGAACACGACGAGCGCGATCACGAGCGCGATCAGGCCGCCGGCGTAGCCGAGCGCCCAGCCGTTGCCCGAGATGCGCCCGATCTTGTCCGGCGGCGCGATGTCGGGTAGGAACGAGTTGTAGAACACGTTCGACAGCTCGAAGGCGACGTTGGCCACGACGAAGAGCGCCAGGGCAGCCAGGGCCTGCCCTGGGACTGGGAAGAAGAGGCCGGTCGTCGCGGCGATGCAGACGGCTGTGCTGGTGAGCAGGAACGACCGCCGCGAGCCCGTCCGGTCGGCGAGCGCGCCCAGGAACGGCGACAGCACGGCGACGAGCAGGGCCGTCACCGAGAGGCCAGTCGACCACAGCGGCGACCCGTCCACGGCTACCCCGCTGGAGTCGAGGACGAGCGCCTGCGCGAAGTAGGTCGCGTAGACGAACGTCACGACGAGCGTCGTGAAGGCCGAGTTGGCGAAGTCGTACAGGGCCCACGCCCACACGGTCTTCTTCGCGTACGCCTGCCGGGGCGACGGGTCGGCGGGCGTCGCCGCGCGCGGGTCGTCGCGGGGAGAATCGGACGGACGGGGGGCTTCCATCGCAGCGCGGCGGGTGACGGCCGAAGCTAGCCGCCGCCCGGCCGCCGGCGATGGTCCGGACGGACCAGACGGCGCGGCTGCACCCGACGTCGCCGGCGTCAGGCGACGCTCGGGAGGACAACGTAGGCGGCCGTGCCGCCGAGGGACGACGGGCCGAGCTCGACCTGGCCGCCGTGGCGCACGGCGACGGCGCGCGCGAAGGGCAGCCCGAGGCCGAGCGACCGACCGGAACCGCTTCCGTCGGCTCGGCGGCCGTCGTCCGGCCAGCCCGTCGCGAACGGCACGAAGGCCTGCGCGAGGGCCACACCCGAGAGGCCCGCGCCGTCGTCCTCGACGACCAGCACCGCGGCCACCGCGTCGGGTACGGCGCGCGCGCTCACGCGGACGCGCCCGCCGGCCGGGTTGCCGGCCGCGGCGCGGACGGCGTTGCTGAGCAGGTTGGCGACCATGCGCACGAGCGCCTCGCCCGAGCCGGCGACCTCGACCGAGTCCGCGACGTCGACCTCGACCGCGACGCCGTCCGTCGGCGTCTGCGCCTGCGCGGCCTGCACGACGGCGGCGAGCCGGACGGGGTGGCGCTCGCCGTCGAGGCCGCGCGTGTGGGCGTACATGGCAGATACGACGTCGTCGGCGCGGCGGGCGTGCGTGACGACGAGCGCGGCGCTGTCGAGCAGGGCCGCGAGGTGCTCGGCCGCGGCGTCGGCCTGGCCCGCGTCGAGGGCGTCGCGGAGGGCGGCCCCGTCGATGGCCGCGGCCTCGGCGAAGCCGACGGCGAGGCCGAGCGGGTTGCGGAGCGTGTCCGCGACGCCGGCGAGGAGGCGGCCGATGGCCGCGGCCTTCTCCTGCTCGGCCGCGTCGGTCTGGAGCACGGCCTCGCGGCGCATCGCGGCGACGAGCGCCTCGCGCGTCTGGCGCAGGGCCGCGTCGCGGGCGGCGCGCTCGACGGCGTAGCGCAGCGTCCGCCGGAGCACCTCGGGCGTGAGCTCGGCCTTGACGAGGTAGTCGGTCGCGCCGGCGCGGACGGCGTCGAGGGCGACCGCGAGGTCGCCGAGCGACGTCAGCGCGACGACCGGCGCGCCGCCGGCCGCGGCGACGATGCGCGGGACGGTCTCCCAGTACGACGAGTCCGGCAGCTGCTGGTCCGCGAGGACCGCGTGGAACGGCGTGCCGGCGTCGCGCGCCGCCGCGAGCACCTCCGCCGCGGCGGCGACCGTACCGGTGTGGACGAGCTCGACCTCGGGGTCGAGGACGTCGGCGAGGTAGGCCTCGACGAGCGCGGCATGGTCCGGGTCGTCCTCGAGCAGCAGCACGCGCAGCGGGTCCGGCGTGTCCGCGACGGCGGCCGAGGCCGGGGCGAGCGAGAAGGCCGCGGGGTCGAGCACGAGCTGCCCGTCGAGGGCATCGGCCGGGGCAGCGGGGTCCTGGGGCATAGGCTCAGGCAAAGCGGTTCCAGCGGGCCCAGTACTCGCCCAGCTCGTGGATCATGGCCTCGAGCTGGCCGAAGTCGACCGGCTTGACGAGGTAACTGTTGGCGTGGCGCTGGTACGCCTCGGCGCGGTCGGCCTCGGCGTCGCTCGTGGTGAGCACGACGACCGGGATCGCGCGCAGCGCCTCGTCCGCCTTGAGGGCCGCGAGGACGTCGAGGCCGCCGACGCGCGGCAGGTTGAGGTCCAGCAGGATCACGTCCGGCAGGCCCTCCGCCGCGCCGGCGTACTCGCCGCGGCGGAAGAGGCGGTCGAGGGCGTCGGCCCCGTCGCGGGCGCGCGTGGCGGCGTGGCGCGCGTCGTGCAGCGCGAGCGCGGCGAGGATGAGCTCGGCATGGTCGTCGTCGTCCTCGACGAGCAGGATGTGGAGCGGGCGGGCAGAGGTGTCGGTGGTCATCGGTCGAAGCTAGAGCAGGAGCGCGTCATCGGATTCCGGAGCCGAAGGGGCGGAGAGGTGCGGTCGTTCTACTCGCGGACGTGCGAAACGCTCCGCCGCCGCGCGGTATGGCCCGGCACAGCCTGCGTCGGGGCGGGTTCGGGGTCGCCAGCCTGTGACCGCCGTGCCGCGGCGCGAGACAGCCGCGGCGCGAGGCAGCTGAAGGCGCATGCGGCGCTGGCGTCATGCGGTCGGCGAGCGGCCGGTCGAACTCGTACCCGGCGCGGCGGGCCGCGCCCGGCGAGCGGCGGCGTAGGCGGCGCGCGTGTCGAGGTCGGTCACGACGCCCGCGTCGTCGACGTCGACGCGCCGGGCCGAGCGGGCGAGGACGCGGGCACCGGCGTCGCCCCGGGTGAACCCGGACCTGGGCGCGAGCGCGCGGAGGGCGGGCAGGTGGTCGGCTCCGAACAGGACGGGATGGCCGGGACCGCCGCGGTACGCCGGCCGGACGACGTCGGCCGGGCCGCCGAGGGCGTCGGCGAGGCGGCGGATCGTCTCGGGGCGCACGAGCGGCAGGTCGCCCAGCATAACGGCGACGGGCTCGTCGTCCGGAGCCGCCTGCGCGCCCACAGCCACGGAGCCCGACATCCCGTCGGCGAACGCCGCATTGTGGACGACGACCACGCTCAGCGGTCCAGACCAGCGCGCCGTGACGTCTTCTCGCCCTGAGGGCGTCGTCGTGGGCACGTGCCCGGTTTCCGAGGCGAGGGCGCTGCCCAGCGCGCGGAGGGCAGCCGCCTCGACGCTGCCGGCCGCGTGGCCGGTCACGACGACGACGCGCGCGAAGACGCCGGCGCGGACGAGCGCGCGGGCCGTCTCGCCGACGACCGTCGACGTGCCGAAGGGCAGGGTCAGCTTGGGCTCCGGGCCCATGCGCGAGCCCGTGCCGGCGGCGAGCAGCAGCGCCGTCATGCCACGCGCCGGCCGCGCAGGCAGGCGAGGATCTCGGCGCACGCCGCGAGCGCGATCTCCTCGGGCGTCTCCGCCCCGACGTCGAGCCCGACGGGCGCGTGGAGGCGGCCGGGCGCGAGCGCGAGCCCGTCGAGCAGGCGCTCGGTGCGGTGCCGCGAGCCGAGCAGGCCGACGTAGCCCGCTCCGGACTCTGCCAGCGCGGCCACGAGCGCGCGGTCGCGCGCGAACCCGTGCGTCATCACGACGGCCGCCGTGCGCGCGTCCAGCCCGCGGACGGCCTCGGAGTCGTCGGCGAGCGCGTCGTCGGCCTCGGGCACGGCCGCGGCGACCTCGGGCCCGGACGACACGCCGACCGCCGCCGTCGACCAGCCGAGCAGCGCGCCCTGCCGGACGAGCGCGCGCGCGTCGGGGCCGGTCCCGAACGCGACGAGGCGGACGGCTGGCTCGGCCGCGTCCAGCCGAACCTCGGCGTCGCCGGCCCGGACCGCCCGGCCCGCGCCTGACGCGGCGACGCTCCGGACGGCCGCGCCGAGCACGTCGGACGCCGCGAGCGTCCCTCCCGACGTCCCGTCTCCGCACACGAAGCGGTGCTGCCCGACGCCCGCGCCGTCCGTCACGACGGCCAGCACGCCCGGCCGCCGCGCCGCGACGGCGTCGGCGAGCGCGTCGAGCGGGCCGCAGACATCGCCGGGGAAAACGGGCTGGACGAGCACGCGGACCGTCCCGCCGCAGCCGAGCCCGAACGCCGCGCGGTCGGCGTCGCCGAGGTGGGAGGTGAACGCGAGCGTCTCGGCGCGGCCGGTCCGGACGGCCTCGGCGGCGCACGCCGCGACCTCGGCCTCGAGGCAGCCGCCCGAGAGCGCCCCGACCGTCGCCGGGCGTCCGGTCGCCGGGCGTCCGGTCGCCGGGCGTCCGTCCGGTTCGGGCACGACGAGCATCCGCGCGCCCTCGCGCCGGAACGCCGAGCCCGCGACGCCGACGACCGACGCGACCGCGAACGCGCGGCCCGACGCCCGCAGCGACGTGTAGGCCGAGAGTAACGCTCGCAAGCTGTTCGGCGCAGTCGGTCCGCGCGTCACCACGCGCACCCGGTCGGCGTGTGGGACGTCAGCCGGGGACATCGAGGAAGTGGTCTAGCGTCGCCGGCAGGCGCGTCACGCGCACGCCCGTCGCGTGGTAGAGCGCGTTCACGACCGCCGCCGACGTCCCGACGGCCGCGATCTCGCCGACGCCGCGCGCGCCGAGCGGGTTCAGCTGGAGGTCCGGGTCGCCGACGAAGTGCGCCTCGATCTCGGGCGCGTCGCGGTTGGTGACGATGTGGTACTCGGCGAAGCTGTCGTTGGCGTAGCGGTGGAAGCCGTGGTCGATGACGGCGTGCTCCATCAGCGCCATGCCGATGCCCATCACGACGCCGCCGATGGTCTGCGAGCGCGCCGTCTGCGGGTTGATGATGCGCCCGACGTCGTTGACGGCCACGACGCGCTCGACGCGCGGCTCGCCCGTCATCGCATCGACGCGGACGCGCGCGAAGACGCAGCCGAACGAGTGGAACGCGACGTCCGACGGCATCAGCATCTGGAGCAGGTTCGGCCCGGCCGACGCCTCGGCCTCGACCGGCGCGCCGTGCCGCCGGGCGACGCCGGCGAGCGTGTCGCGCCCGCCCGGCCCGACGAGGCTGCCCGCCTCGAGCCGCACGTCGGACGCCTTGACGCCCTTGAGCGGCGAGGCGTCGTCGCTCACCGCGATCTCGATGACCGCTCTGACGAGCGCCTCGCAGGCCGCCTGCACGGCCGGGCCGACCGAGGCCATCGTCATCGAGCCGCCGTGGACCGGGGCCGGCGGGAAGTCGGAGTCGCCGAGCGCGAACGTCACGCGCTCCATCGGGAGGCCGAGCGCGTCGGCGGCGACCATCGTCATCGAGACGTAGGTGCCGGGGCCCATGTCGGAGGCGGCCGAGGCGACGTGCGCCGTCCCGTCGGGGTCCAGCCGGGCGCGGGCTCCGGCCTTCATCCGGTTCGCCGGGTAGAACGCCGACGACACGCCGAGCCCGACCCAGTCGTCGCCGTCGCGCATGAGGCGCGGGGCGAGCGGGCGGTCCGCCCAGCCGATCCGCTCCGCGCCGAGCGTGAAGGCCGCGGCGAGGTGCTTCGAGGAGAACGGCTTGCCCGTCAGCGGCTCGTGCGTGCAGTCGTTGCGGCGGCGCAGCTCGAGCGGGTCGATGCCGGCTTTACAGGCGAGCGCGTCCATCGACAGCTCGAGCGCGTGCGCGCCCGAGGCCTCGCCCGGCGCGCGCATCGACGTCGGCGTCTGGATCGCGAGCGGGACGAGGCGGTACGACGTCCGCAGGTTCGGCGTCGCGTAGGCCATCGCCGTCGCGCTGAGCAGGTTCATCGTGAACTCCTCGTAGAGCGACGTCTCCTGCCAGCCCTCGTGGATCACGGCCTCGAGGCGGCCCTCGGCGTCGCAGCCGAGGCGCACGCGCTGGATGTTGTGCGGCCGGTGCCCGACCGACGTGAACATCTCCTGGCGCGTCAGCACGAGGCGGACCGGCCGCTGCAGCTCGCGCGCGCAGAGCGCGGCGAGGAACGTGTGCGGCCACGTCCGCAGCCCGGCCCCGAAGCCGCCGCCGACGAACGGGTTCACGACGCGGACGCTCTCCTCGCTCACGCCGAGCGCCGCCTCGACTTTCTGCTTGGCCGTGTTGAGCGCGCCGAGCTTGAGGTCGATCTCGGTCTCGCGGATGCCGAAGGCGAGCGCGAGCTTCGCCCGCGCGTTCCCGACCCACTGGTTCTTGTCCCAGACCGTCAGCGCGTCCCCGACCCAGTGCGCGATGGTCGCGTGCGGCTCGATGGGGTGGTTGACGATCGTCGGGACCTCGATCTCCAGATCCACGGTGTGCACCGCTCTGTCGAACGCGGCGTCGGCGTCGCCGACGGAGGCGTCGGGCGGGCGGCCGGTGGCCTGGCCGAGCTCGGCGGCCTTCTTGGGCGCGTACGCGCGTGGCGTGTCCTGCTTCGCGTCGGCCTCGGGCCGCGCCATCGCCTCCCGCAGGCGCATCTCGGCCGGCTCCTCCCGGACCGTCACGCGGACGAGGCTCGCGGCGTGGTCCGCGACGTCGAGCGACTCGGCGACGACGACGGCGACGGGCTGGCCGCTGAAGTAGACCTGGTCCGTCTGCAACGGCCGCAGCGGGTCCCCGACCATCGGGTCGATGATAGGTCTGATGAGCGGCTCCTTGTACGGGATCGCGGGCGTGTTGAGGTGCGTGAACACGCGGATCACGCCGGGCAGGGCGTCGGCCTCCGAGGTGTCGATGGCCGTGATCGTGCCGCGCGCGGGGCGGGCGAGCACGAGCGAGGCGTAGGCCAGCTCGCTGCCAAACTGCGCGGAGAACTCGGCGGCGTAGGTCGCCTGTCCGGTGACCTTCAGCGGGCCCGTGACGCGGCGCGTGGCCTGCCCGACGACGGGGTGTGCGGACGTGCTCATCGGGCGGCCCGGGCAAGCACGGTCGCCTTCTTCAGGGCGACGGCGACGGTTTTGGGGACGAGCGGGATCTTGAAGTCGTTGTCCCCGTGCCCGACGGCGTCGGCGACGATGGCCCGTCCGGCGGCCTCGAAGGCCTCGGGCGTCGCCGGCCCGCCGCGCAGCAGGTCCTCGGCGTCGAGTGCGCGCCACGGCTTGTGGGCGACGCCGCCGAGCGCGAGGCGGACGTCCGCGACGCGGTCGCCGTCGAGCGTGAGGCACGCGGCGACGCTGACGAGGGCGAAGGCGTAGCTCTGCCGGTCGCGGACCTTGACGTAGACCGACTGCCGCGTGAGCGCGCCGGGCGCGGGCAGCGAGACGGCCGTGATGAGCTCGCCGTGCGCGAGGACCGTCTCGACGTGCGGCGTGTCGCCCGGCAAGAGGTGAAAGCCGGTCATCGGGACGTCCCGCGCGCCGTCCGGCCCGGTGAGGTGCACGACGGCGTCGAGCGCGGCGAGGGCGACGCACATGTCGGACGGGTGCGTCGCGATGCAGGACGCGCTCGCGCCGAGGACGGCGTGGATGCGGCTGTAGCCCGCGACGGCGGGGCAGCCCGAGCCTGGCTCGCGCTTGTTGCACGGGTAGCCGGGGTCGGTGAAGTAGGTGCAGCGCGTCCGCTGGAGGACGTTGCCGCCGGTCGTGGCGCGGTTGCGGAGCTGCTGCGTCGCCCCGGCGAGGAGCGCCTCGGAGAGGACGCGGTAGTCGCGCCGGACGCGCGCGTCGGACGCGAGCGCGGTGTTGGAGACGCGCGCGCCGACGCGCAGGCCGCCGTCTGCGTCCTCGAGGGCGTCCATGCCGAGCGCCCGGAGGTCCACGAGCCTGTCGGGCGTCTCGACGCAGCGCCGCA
>JAYWIE010000446.1:0-8867 GCA_043789155.1 Rubricoccaceae bacterium
GGTCCGCGACGTACGCGCGCGTCCCGACGACATTGACCTTGAACGCGAAGCCGCCGTTGTCGACGAGCCGCGTCTGCGTGATCGCGGCCGGGTTGGACACGTTGAGCACGCGGACGCCGCTGAAGCGGTTGCCGACGTACGCCGTCGTGCCCGCGAGGACGACCGACTGGCCCGAGCCGCTCACGCCGAAGGCGATGCTGCCGCGCTGTGTGATCGCGGCCGGCGTCGCCACGTCGAGCACCACGAGCCCGTCGTCGCGGCCGACGTAGGCCGTCGTACCGCTCACGGCGACCGAGCGGATCTGGCTGCTGTCGATGGCGAAGCGCCCCATCTCGACCGGCGCGGCCGGGTTCGACACGTCCACCACCACGAGCCCGACGGCGTTGACACTGACGTACGCGCGCGTCCCGACGACGGCGACGCGCGTCGCGAAGCCGCCGAGCGGGAGCATGCCCGTGAGCACCGGCGCGGCCGCGTTCGCCACGTCGACGACGCCGAGGCCGGCGTTGCCAGCAGCGACGTAGGCCGTCGGGCCGCTCACCACGACGCTCAGCACCGACCCGCCGGGGACCGCCACGACCCCGCGCGCGACGGGCGCGGCCGGCGTCGTGACATCGTAGAGGCGGAGGCCGCCGCCGCCGGCCGCGCCGTAGACGGTCGCGCCGCTGAGGGCGGCGTCGAAAAAGCTTCGCCCGCTCACCTGCCCGAGGCCTACGGGCGCGGCCGGGTTCGCCACGTCGACGAGCTGGAGGCTGCCGCGCGTGGCGTAGGGCGCGCCGCGCGAGACGGGCACGGCGGCCAGCGCTCCCTGCACGGCCACGCCCTGCACGACGCCCTGGCTGGCGAGAAAGCGCCCGAGCACAGCCGGCGCGCCCGCGCCGCTCACGTCGAGCGTCTCGAGGTAGCCGCCGTTGGAGCGGTACAGGACGCTCCCGACGAGCGCGATGCCGCGCGTCTCGCCATCGGCGAGGCGGCCGAGGAGCGTCAGCCCCGGCGTGCTGAACGACGCCGGGGCGTCCTCGCCGACGTCAGCGGGCTGGGCCGCGAGGGCCCCGGGCAGGGCCTCGCCGGTCGTCGGGTCCAGGCGGGCGCTCTGTGCGAGCGCGGGCGCGGCGGTGAGGACAACGAGCGCGGAGAGCGCGAGACATGCGGAGTAACGAGACATGGCCGTGCGGATGTGATGGGACGGTGAAGGTAGCCGTCCTTCTCCCGCCTGCCCCACGGGCGGTGCTCTAGCCGCGGACGAACGGGTTGTGCGCGCGCTCATGGCCGATCGTCGTCGGCGGGCCGTGGCCGGGCAGCACCTGCGTGTCGTCGGGGAGCGTGTAGAGGCGCTCGCGGATCGACGCTGCGAGGACGTCCATCGAGCCCTCCCACAGGTCCGTCCGCCCGACGGACTCGCGGAACAGGACGTCGCCGCCGATGAGGAGCGCGTCGGCCTCGGCGTAGAACGCGACCGAGCCGGGCGAGTGGCCGGGCACGTGGAGCACGCGCAGACGGTGCGCGCCGAGCTCGACGACGTCGCCGTCGGCGAGGCGGTGCGCGAGCGGCGGCGGCGCGTCGACGCGGAGGCCGTAGAGCTCGCCCTGCACGACGGCGTTGGCGAGGAGGGTCTCGTCGGCCGGGTGCATCTGCCAGCCGCCGTGCTCGGCCGTGGCCCCGTAGACGTGCTGGAAGTGGGCGCAGCCGAAGATGTGGTCGATGTGCCCGTGCGTGAGCAGCAGGTGCCGCACGCGCAGCCCGAGCGCGGCCACGTACGCCTCGATGGCATCGCGCTCCTCGCGCGTGGCCGCGCCGGGGTCGACGAGCGCCGCCTCGGTGCCGTCGTGGACGACGAGGGCGTTCTCGGAGAACGGGCTGACGACGAACGTCTGTGCGGTGAGCGGCATGAGAAAATGCGGTTTGAAGTTTAGGGTTTGAGGTCCACAACGTCAAACTTCAAACCTCAAACCGCGTTTCCTTCTCCTTCCGCATTCAGTCCCTCGCCTATCAAGCGCCTCCACCGGACCCTGCTCGCGTCGCTGCCGCTGCCCTTCGTGGCCGCGTTCGTGACGCTCATGTTCCTGCTGCTGATGCAGTTCCTGATCAAGTACCTGCCGCAGCTCGTCGGGCGGGGACTGCCGGCGGGGGCGCTGACCGAGCTCGTCGCGTACAACCTCGCGTACATGGTGACGCTCGCGGTCCCGATGGCGTGGCTCATCGCGCAGCTCGCCGCGTTCGGGCTGCTGAGCGAGAGCCGCGGCTACCTCGTCGCCCGCTCGGCCGGCATCTCGCTCGTGCGGCTCTCGTGGCCCGTGTTCGTCGTCGGGGCGGGGCTCACGGCCGGCATGGTCGTGTTCAACAACGAGATGCTGCCCGAGGCCAACTACCGCATGAACGGCCTCTGGCGCGACATCCGCGTCGCCCGGCCGGGCTTCGCGCTCACGGCCGGCGAGTTCTACACCGGTGTCGACGGCTACGCCATCCGCGCGGACTCCATCCCGCCCGGCGACGACGGCCGCCTGCTCGGGGTGACGGTCTACGAGACGCGCTCGCAGGGCGGCGGCGAGGCCGTCCTCACGGCCCGGCAGGCGCGCCTGCAGTCGCAGTACGGCGGGCAGCGCCTCACGATGCTGCTCGAGCGCGGCGAGGTGCATCGCCGCGCGGCGACGGGCGACGGCTACGAGCGCCTCGGCTTCGAGCGCTACCGGATGGCGCTCGACCTCTCGAGCCTCACCGCCTTCGCCCGCTCCGGCGGCGACGTCGGGCGCACGGACCGCTCGATGCGGACGTCCGACATGCTCGTCCTCCTCGACTCGCTCGGCGGCGTCTCCGACGCGCGGCGCGACACGCTCGCGGCCGTCGTCGCGCGCGGCGGGCAGACGCCCGGCGACGGCGCGGCGGCGACGGTCTACGTCTCCACTCCCGACGCCGAGGCGGCCGGGACGGCGGCGGCCGGAACCGTGGTTTCCGGGACGGCGGCGTCCGGGACGGCGGACTCGGTCCGCGTTGCGCCCGGCCGGACGGTCCTCGCCGGCCTCGCGGACGCCGACCGGACGCTCGTGCTGGACCTCGCGCTGCAGCGCGCGCGGGCCGTCCGCAGCGCGGCCGAGCTCGCCGCGTCGTCGGCCGAGTGGGACCGGCAGCAGGCGGACCGCTACCGCGTCGAGATCTATAAGAAGAACTCGATCGCGCTCGCGTGCCTCATCTTCGTGCTCGTCGGCGTGCCGCTCGGGCTCTCGGTCTCGCGCGCCGGCGTCGGGCTCGTGGCGAGCCTGGCCGTGTTCGTCTTCCTCTTCTACTGGATCACGCTCGTGCAGGGCGAGAAGCTGGCCGACCGCGAGCTGCTGCCGGCGTGGCTCGGCATGTGGGCCGCCAACGTCATCACCGGCGCGCTCGGCGCGTACCTCTTCGCTCGCGAGGCGCTGGACCCCGCTTTGCCGGACCCCGTCCGAGCGCTGGCGGGGCGGTTCTCGCGGCGCGACTGATCTGAAGAGGAAGGAGCGAGGAGGAAGGAGGGAAATGCGCGCTTCGACTCCCTCCCCCGGACTTTCCCTCCTCCCTCTTCCCTCCTTCCTCTTCTCCCTATGCTCGTCCTCGTCCCCACGCCGGTCGGCAACCTCGAAGACGTCACGATGCGTGCGCTGCGCGTGCTCCGCGAGGCGGCCGTCGTCGCGTGCGAGGACACGCGCACAACGGGCGTGCTGCTCGCCCACTACGGCATCGCGACGCCGCGGACGAGCTTTCACGTCCACAACGAGCACGCCAAGGCGACCCTGTTGGTCGCGCGGATGCTGGCCGGCGAGACGGTGGCGCTGTGCTCGGACGCCGGCACGCCGGGCATCTCGGACCCCGGCTTCCTGCTCGTCCGCGCGGCCGTCGAGGCCGGCGTGCGCGTCGAGGCGCTGCCCGGGCCGACGGCCTTCGTGCCGGCCCTCGTGGCGTCGGGCCTGCCGTGCGACCGGTTCGTCTACGAGGGCTTCCTGCCGCACAAGAAGGGCCGCCAGACCCGGCTGAAGGCGATCGCGGCCGAGCCGCGGACGGTCGTGCTCTACGAGAGCCCGCACCGGCTCGTGCGCCTGCTCGGCGAACTCGGCGAGCACTGCGGCCGAGACCGGCAGGCCAGCGTCGCCCGCGAGATCAGCAAGCACTTCGAGGAGAACCGCCGCGGGACGCTCGCCGAACTCGCGGCCCACTACGGCGCGCAGGAGAAGGTCCGCGGCGAGATCGCGGTCGTCGTCGCCGGCGCGCCCGAGGAGAAGCCCGCGCGCCGCATGCGCCGCGAGGCGGACGTATCGTGACGCTCCCGCTTCCGGTCGCGATGATGCGCCTCGTCCTGCTCGCCGCCCTGCTCGCCGCCCTGCCGGGCTGCGCCACCACCGTCCCGGTTCGGGTTTACCCGACGCCCGTGCCCTCACCGATGCCCGCCATGACAGAACCCGTCTCCGAGGCCGAGGCCCGCGTCCGCGCCGTCGTCGCCGCGGACGGCGTCCACGTCGTCCACTTCTGGGCCCCGTGGTGCGACAACTCGACGGCCGAGCTCGGCGCGGGCTGGTACGAGGTCGTCGAGCGCCACCCGGACGTCTCGTTCACCTTCGTGACCGTCTGGAACGACGGCGACGTCGGCGAGGCGACGCTCGGGCGCTACGCGGTCCCGGCGCGCGTCGAGCGGCTCGTCGTGCCGGGCGTGCAGCCGCCGAAGCCCGAGCGCCGCATGACGTTCCTCGGGATGCCGGTCTCGTGGATCCCGACGACGTGGGTCTTCAACCGCAACGGGCAGCTCGCGACGGCCTTCAACTACGGCGAGGCGACGCCAGCGCAGCTCGACGCGGCCATCGCCGGCGCGGAGAGCACGTGGGCGCACTGACTCGGCTCAGCGGAGGACGCTGATGCGCGTGCTCGCTCGGACGTCGCCGGATACGAGGCGCACGACGTAGACGCCCGGAGCCAGCCCGGAGACGTCCAGCCGCGCCGTGCCCGCGCCGGCCGGCTGCGCGCCGAGGTCCGCGCGCAGGACCGAGCGCCCGAGCGCGTCCACGACCTCGACCGCGGCGTCGCCGGGCGCGGGCAGCGCGAAGGCGAGCGCGAGCGCCCCGCGCGCCGGGTTCGGCCCGGCCGTGAGCATGAGCGCGGCGGTCGTTGCCGGCCCGTCGTCATCGGCGACGACCTGCTGCCCGTACGTCGTGGTGCCGATGCGGGCGTAGGCGAGCTCGGCCTTCCTCAGCGTGTAAGGACTCAACCGGTAGGTGTAGAAGCTCACAGGCCCGATGCCGCGCGCGAGGACGTAGGAGGTCTCGGCAGCGTAGCCGGCCGGAGCGCCGCCGAGCCCGTTGAAGCCGGACGCCGAATCGGCTACTACCGCCTGGCTGCCGATGGTGAGCGACCGGGCGGGCGCGTACACGTCGATGCCGAGCGCTACCGGCTCGCCGATCAGGTTCGGGGCGAGCGCGAGGTCCGACAGGTCGCACCCTGAGAGGCTGAACCGGGTCTGCCACACGGTCTCCGGAGACGCTTCCACGAGGGAGACCTGGCACGTCGCCGACGAGACGACGGCTCCGTTCTGGACTCGCTGCATCCGGAGCGCGACGCCAGAGCCGGCCGCCTCGACGGTCCACGCGACCGCGCCGACGCTCTCGTTGGCGTTGCCAGTGACCCGGAACTCCCAGCGGTTGCCGACGGTGAGCGGCCAGAATTCGGGGCGCGTCGCCAGCGTCTGCCCGACGGCCCGCCCGCCGATGACGGCGTGGCGCAGGACTGCGCTCTCGTCGCTGTAGGATCCGCTGGCACCCAGGTGATAATAACCGCTCGTGCGCGTCATACCGAGACCGTCCGCCATCCGCCGGAGAACGAACGAGTAATCGCCGGACTCGTCCCGCCCCGCCCGTACCCGCGGGACGGTAACACTCTCGCCACCGACCGGGAAGGTCGTCGGGATCGACGAATCGACGCGGACCGAGAAATCCCCGCCGTTGAACGTCGGGACCGCGCGCTGCGTGCAGGCAGCCGCTCCGGAGACGTCGAGCAGCCGGAAGGAGGCCACGTCGCCAGCCTGCGTCGTCTGCACGAGGCACTCACCGCCGGCGAACCGGACGCGGGGGAGCCGGCCGGCACCCGTCGTCACAGAGTCCAGCACGGTCCACGACTCCACGCGCGACGGGTTTCTGGTTCCGGAGCCGCTGTTCGTCCAGGAGCGGCTGTCCCGGATATAGGTCCATGTGTTACCCGGCACGAGTGGCCAGACGTCGGGGGGCGTGGTCTGGGCGGAGGCCGCGAGCGGGGCGGCGAGCGCGAGCAGCGCGAGCACGAGTGTCATGGCGCAGCAGCAGGACAGATGCCGAAGTGTACGCCATCCGTCTCCTTTTTCCGCGTCAGTGCGCGACGGCCAGCGTCTCGGCCTGCGCCTCGGCCGCCGCGCGGTCGTGGCGGTAGCGGAACAGCAGCGGGAACAGGACCGCGAGCACGAGCGCATAGGCCGCGAACGCGAGCCAGATGCTCGGCCAGTCCTTGACGCCGCCCGTCGTGAAGTGGTCCACGACGAGGCCGCTGCCGACGCCGCCGAGGTAAGCCCCGACGCCGTTGGTCATCAGCATGAACAGGCCCTGCGCGCTCGCGCGGATCCGGACGTCCGTCTCCTGCTCGACGAAGAGCGAGCCCGAGATGTTGAAGAAGTCGAAGGCCATGCCGTAGACGACCATCGAGAGCACGAGCAGCGGCAGGCCCGGGCCCGGGTTGCCGACGGCGAACAGGCCGAAGCGGAGCACCCACGCGACGATGCTCATCAGCATCACCGTCTTGATGCCGAAGCGGCGCAGGAAGAACGGGATCGTGAGGATGAACAGCGTCTCCGAGACCTGCGAGATCGAGAGCAGCAGGTTCGGGTGCAGCACGCCGAAGCTCGTGGGGTAGCTCGCGCGGAAGTCCTCGAGGAACGGCCCGCCGAAGGCGTTCGTGATCTGGAGCGCGGCCCCGATGAGCATCGAGAAGACGAAGAAGACCAGCATCCGCTGCTGCTTGAACAGCGCGAAGGCGTCGAGGCCGAGGCTGGACGCGAGCGAGCGGCGCTCGCCGCTGAGCCCGGGCGGGCACGCGGGCATCGTGAAGGCGTAGAGCCCGAGCGCGATGGCCGCGACGGCGCTGATCTGGAGCTGGAGCGGGCTCTTGGTCCACCCGAAGAGGTCCGTCATCCACATCGCGACGATGAACCCGACCGTGCCCCAGACGCGGATCGGCGGGAAGGCCGTCACGACGTCCAGCCGGCGCTGCTCGAGGACGGTGTACGAGACCGTGTTGGCGAGCGCGATGGTCGGCATGTAGGCCATCGCGTTGAGCAGCATCAGCCAGTAGATGGTGCTGTAATCGGTGGCGCGGGAGGCGAGGAAGAGCGCGACGCCGCCGGCGACGTGGAGCAGGCCGTAGACGCGCTCGGCGTTCAGGAAGCGGTCCGCGATGATGCCCGCGACGGCCGGCATGAACAGCGACGCGATGCCCATCGTGGCGTAGATGCTCCCGACCTGCCCGCCGGTGAAGCCGCGCGTGACGATGAGGTAGCCGCCGAGCGAGATCAGCCAGGCCCCCCAGACAAAGAACTGGAGGAAGTTCAACACGGTCAGCCTGAGCTTGATGTCCATCGAGAGCGCGGGTTTAGGAGCGGAGGAAGGGCCCGGCCGAACGTCGCCTTCACAAAGGCGACGTGTGAGCGGCGGCGGCGCTCTACATTACGCCCGAGTTGCCGGGCGTGCCCGACGTCCCGCGCGGACGGCAACCGCCTCCCCCCTTCCTGTCCAGATCCCGTGCCGATGGCGACGAACCCCCTTTTCCAGACCAAGTCCGTCTCCGACCTCCAGGGAGACGCCGAGGGCCACGGCGGCCCCGCGCTCAAGCGGACGCTCGGGCCGCTCCAGCTCACGATGCTCGGCATCGGGGCCATCATCGGCACCGGCATCTTCGTGCTCACTGGCACGGCCGCCGCCGGCGGCGGGAGCCACGTCGGGGCCGGCCCGGCCATCGTGATCTCGTTCCTCGTCGTCGCGGTCGCGTGCGGGCTCGCCGCGCTGTGCTATGCCGAGTTCGCGAGCATGATTCCGATCTCGGGCTCGGCGTACACCTACGCCTACGCCTCGTTCGGCGAGCTCATGGCATGGATCATCGGGTGGGACCTCATCCTCGAGTACGCCGTCGGCAACATCGCCGTCGCGATCGGCTGGAGCGGGTACTTCATCGAGTTCCTGGACTACTTCGGCATCCACTTCCCGGCGTGGCTGGCCATCGACCCGATCTCGGCGAGCCACGCCGCGGCGGACCCCGCCGGCTTCCCGGCCATCGCCGACGTCGCCCGCGAGGCCTTCGCGACGGCCCCCAACATCGGCTTCCCGGTCATCTTCAACCTGCCGGCCGTCCTGATCACGTTCCTCGTGACGGCGCTGCTCGTGTACGGCGTCAAGGAGAGCGCGAACCTCAACACGGGCCTCGTCTTCCTGAAGCTCGGCCTGATCGCCCTGTTCCTCTTCGTCGGGATCCAGCACGTGGACTTCGCGACGTTCTGGTCCGGCGTGGCCGACCCCGGCCCGGGCGTCCTCCCCGGCGCGTCCAAGTTCGCGCCGACGGGCTGGAGCGGCATCATGACCGGCGGCGCGCTCATCTTCTTCGCCTACATCGGCTTCGACGCCGTGTCGACGACGGCCGAGGAGGCCAAGAACCCGCAGCGCGACCTGCCGCTCGGCATGATCGCGAGCCTGCTCGTGTGCACGGTCCTCTACATCGCCGTCGCCGTGGTGCTGACGAGCATGGTGTCGCTGCCGACGCTCGCCAACGCGCACCCGGTCGCGGCGGCGCTCCAGGCCGTCGGCGAGCCCGTCGTGGCGACGATCATCTCGTTCGGCGCGGCGCTC